>JAMOPP010000121.1 GCA_027064405.1 Desulfurellales bacterium | reverse complement strand
GCCTTCTCTTTTTTTGAGGATTTCTTAAGAGCCATTATCTTACCTCTCCGAATTTCAGTATTTCCTTTACTATTTCAGGAAAAGGCAGTTTTTTCATTGCACCGCCTCTAACATAAGCTTCCTTCGGCATACCGTAAACAGTGGCCGTTTCTTCACTTTCTGCTACAGTATACGCACCTTTTTTTCTCAGCTCAACCATTCCGTCTGCACCGTCGTCGCCTATTCCTGTCAACTCCACAGCCATTATATTTTTGGCATTACAAACCTTAGCTGCACTAAAAAACATTTCGTCAACTGAAGGGACAAAGAATCTACCCATTGAGTTTGGAACCAATTTCACACTTAAAATACCGCTTGCTTTTTTTGAAAAATGCAAGTGCCATCCACCTTTTGCTATTATAACTTTACCTGGCGATATAATATCTCCACCTTTTGCTTCCACGACATTAAGGTACGAATTTTTGTTTAGTCTTTCGGCAAATCCTGCAGTAAACGATGCCGGCATATGTTGAACAACGCATACAGGATAGGGATAGTCTTGTGGAAGAGAAACAACTATCTCTTCTATTAATCCCGGTCCACCTGTTGATGCTCCCACTAATACTATTTTTTCTGCTTTTTTTGGGATTATCTTTTTTTTATTTAATTTTGCTTCTATATTTTTTTTCTTCTTGGTTGCCAATTTTCTTATCGTTAGTCTGCTTTTTTTAATATTAGATGCCGTTTCAACCTTTTCCAATATCTCTTTTTTTGTTTCTTCTATGTTTAGTGTTATAGTGCCGGGTTTAGGCACATAATCCACTGCTCCTGCATCTAAGGCTTCAAAAGTTATATCGGCTTCATCTTGTGTTAAAGAGCTCACCATTACTATCGGTGTTGGTTTTTTTGACATAATTTCTCGAACTGCCGTAAGTCCGTCCATTACGGGCATATTAATATCCATTGTTATCACATCAAAATCAACTTCGTTTACAAAATCTAAAGCATCTTGACCGTTTTTTGCAAAACCAACATCATAGCCCGCCTTATCAAGCAACTCTCCAAGCTGTTTTCTTATAAGAGCGCTGTCATCTACAACTAAAACCTTTTTAGACATTTGTGTTATTTTCCTCCTTGTTGATCATTTCGAGTTGCTCAAAATCACTCTCATCAAGCAGTCTATCAGCCCTTAGTTTTAAAATCACCCTTTTCCCTTCATCTAAGGTGATAATTTCATCAAACAGAGCATCGCTGCTTTTTGTTGTATTGATGGCATTTTCATCAACAGACAGTATTTCGTTTACATCATCTACAAGAAATCCTATTTTATTATTTTTTATGTTACATATTAAAATTTTTGTTTTTTCCGCTATATTTTTATTGAAGTGAAGTCTTTCTTGGAGTGACACTATGGGTATTACTACTCCTCTTAAATTTATTACACCCTCTACAAATTCCGGAGCTTCAGGCATTGGCGTTATGTCTGTATATTTAATGATTTCTTGGACATTATCTATATCTATTGCAAACTCTTCTTTATCAATATTAAAAACAACCATTTCTATCATTAGACTCTCCTTTGACGATCTGTTATTTTGTGGATTATTATTTTCTTTTTCCTCTTCAAGATAATAATCTTCTACAAGCTCTTTCAAGAAGTTTCTATTTATTATTGACGCTATTGTGCCGTTTTTGTCTTTGTAGACAGCTTCTATCTTATTGTCTTTAAAATTTTCCGGAACATTTTCTATAGCTGATATTTCTATATCTTTTACCTCTTCTACTTCATCAACCAAAACGGCTATACTTTTTGTTTTATATTGAATAATAATAAGTCTACTTTTGTTGCTTATATGGCTTTTGTTAAAATCTAATAGAATAGAAAAATCTATTGTATTT
>JAMOPP010000120.1 GCA_027064405.1 Desulfurellales bacterium | reverse complement strand
TACCAAAAACATCCTCTGCTGTTTTTATAATCGCACTAATTTCTTTCTTTGTTAATCTCACATTAAGCGATTCTGTCTTTGCATCAAAAACCAATTGGGTTTGCCTCTTTGCATTTGGCATTAATCAATTCCTTATTCTCATTTTTTCTATTCTCCCATCACTGCTTACCAAACGGTTTCGCATCTTTCAAAACTTTTGAAATATTCAATGTCTCATTTGTCATTGTGCGAAATGTGTAAATTTTCAAGATTTTTTAAATCCCTCTCTTTTTGCACAAACCGTATCACCTATAATTTCTCTCTTAAATCATCCAATATTTTCTCTATGTTTGCGATATACACCTCTTTGATTCTCTCAAAGATTTTATCTGCTGTTTTCTCATCATAAATATGCGAAGAAACATTTCTATCATCAAGCATATCCAACACTATCTCATCATCATCGATTAATCCGTATCTGAAAGCGCTTTTTATACAATCTCTCGGAGAAAAACACTCAATCATCTTGTATTCAAGTACTGCTTTTACGGTTTTCCATAACAGCTCTATTGTGAACTCAAATCGCTGTATAACGCCGTCCCTATGCAAATCGTCTTCAACCCTCGAAATAGATTCTTTTAATCGTTCAAAAGCCCTTTCGGCTCTGTTTAATCTTATTTCGACATCAACCCTTTTCATACAGCACCATTCCTTCTCTCTTTATGGTTTTTCTAAAATCTTCTGAGATTTCGCTATCAAAAATCAAATCGACAGTATATATGCCGGCTATGTCATCGATAAGCTCTTTTATCTTTCTTTTGTCTCTTTTGCTTATTGGCTTATTTTCTTCCAAATACAAATCTATATCAAAACCTTTATCTTTATTGCTTTTAACCAACGAACCAAACAGGATAACTCTTTTTACTTCTTCCATATTTTTCAAGGCATTTACTATTTTATCTATTCTCTCTTTTACTTTTTGTCTCATAGTAGAATATTTTAAGACGGTGTCTTTAGACATTAATTAATTCCCTTTTCTCATTTTCTTTTGTTGTGCCTTCTAATTGCATTAAACAACCATTATGATTTTATTTTTGCCTATTTCAAATATCATATCCGTTATTTTTCCAGCAATTTTTCATACTCTTCCATCTTTCTTTTAACAAACTCTTTCGTTATTCTTGTTTTTTCCTTTACACCTTTTGATGTCAGTATATATTTATATCCCCATTTATTTTTAGAATTTAGAAATCTTGAAGTTTTAATAAAGCCTTTTTGTATCAGGGCTTTTATAACATAGTTTGTCTTTCCTACCGATATGCCAATAGCCTTTGCCAGCTCTCTTTGAGATAATTCAGGATTTTTATGAACAACATTTAAAAGTTTAACCATCGACTCTTCTTTATCCAAACTTAGCTCCCTAATTCATTACTTGAACGCAAAAAACTATACAAAAGCTAAACTCATAAGTCAACTCAAATCTTTATTAATAATCTTACCCACACACATCCCAATCCTTCCACCTCCGAAGTGGAAAAATTGGGGACTTTGTGCATATATCGCCAAGCATCAAAGAATTATTTTTCTTTTTATAAGATAACCTGTAATTTTGTCGTAAATTTCTTTGAAGTAATCAACCCATTCCATAGCTTCCTTTATTTCTTCTAATATTTTATCTTGTTCATCCGGATATTCATGGGCAAGTTTGTTTCTAAGTTTTCTTAGCTTAATCCAATTTTCTACTGAATCAATAATGCGAAGCTTTTCAAGTCTATCTAAAACATCAATGAGACTCATTTCATCTCTAAAATCGCCTATCTCTGTAAGGAACGCTTTGAATAGTTTATTGCCCATATAGTCCTGTAGTTTCATAAAACGAAATATAAAAGTATCCGTTATTTTGATAACTTCAAA
>JAMOPP010000119.1 GCA_027064405.1 Desulfurellales bacterium | reverse complement strand
ACACCAGCCAATTTAAACGCAGACATATATTGCGCTTTTAAAATGGCTTTGCCGGCGGAGACTTTACCTGTTGTTTTATCTATTGCCATTCCCGAGAGAACGCCCACATCACTATGTTTTACAAAAAATTCATTTACTCTTTCAAGGATACGAAAAGGATATTCGCAGTCATCATCAGGAAAAGCCACTATATCACCTTTAACATAGTCCATGCCTTTATTTCTCGCTTTTGACAAGCCTTTAAAATCAACCTTTACATGGATTATATTGATATATCTTTTATAAAAATCAACAATTGAATCTATCAAACCGTTTCTATTTTGATCTATAATTATAAGTTCGTAGTTTTTGTAAGTCTGAACAAGCAGAGATTTTATAAATCTTTCTACTTCTTTTTTTCTCCCTACTGTGCAAAGAACAAGAGATATTTTTAGAGACATTAAACAAAAACCTTAAATACCCCTGTTTTTAAACCTATTTTTATTATCTTTCTAAAAGCCTTAGAATTCCACATTTTTTTAAAAAGTTGTTTAATCTCATAAGGCACATCTTCATCTGCTGAAATATTAAAATCAGCATCTACTTTCTCTTTGACAAACCCTACTTGTGGAAAGTTCCATGTGGGATTATCATATAACAATCCTGGACCATTTGCATTCACTATATTAAAAACTTCAACACCATATTTATTATAAATTTCTGCATTCTTAGAAGACAACAACTCATACAAATAAAGTACTTTATTAACATTAAATTGCCTCGCCATTGAATCACTTCTAATTCTGTATTTATATAAAGCTTCAGGTATAACAACACCACCACAGCCTTGCCTAATCATTCTTACTACAGATTCATAATCTTCCATTCCGTATTCCATTTCAGGATCGTTTAACCCATACTTCAAAAAGTCCCTTCTTTTATAAACCAACCCGCCACTTATCATTGTATTATGGACAAGCAAATAAGGTGGTTCAGGATTCCATGTAGGCCATATTGTCTCTTGATTATCACCAAAGTAATAAGCCCAGCAACCAACAAAAGACACATTGGTATACTTTCTTAAAATATTTACCGCTCGACTATAATAGCTTTTATCTACTATATCATCAGCATCAACAAAAGCAATAAATTCTCCCTTTGCATTATAAGCACCAAAATTTCTTGCCGTTGCAAGTCCGCCATTCTCCTTATGAATAACTTTAACAGGATATTTATCTTCAATTTTATACAATGTTTCTATACTAAAAAGATCATCGCTTCCATCATTAACTACTATTATCTCCTTATTGGGATAATCTGCATTAACAATACTTTCAACGGTTTCTTCTATGTATTCTCCCATATTAAAATACGGAATGATTATACTTAAAAGATCGTTCTCTATTTCATGCCTACTTTCACTATTTAAAGAATTAAGTCTCACAAAGGGATAAAAATTCTTTACACCTTTTGAGTTCTTTCTTATCTCCTCTATTGCTTCAGCTTTTTTTGCATACACAGCTTCATATCCGCACATATTTTCAACTTTCTCTTTGGCTTTTTTACCTATTTCCAATAAATCGCTATCTTTTAAAGAGAGTATATGCAAAAGCTTTGAAGAAAAAGAATTCTTATCACTATGGGAAAAGAGATACCCATTTTTACCATCGTCTATTATCTCGGCCTGCCCACCACTATCTGAAGCAAGCACAATCTTTTCAAACCACATAGCTTCCAATACAACGGTGGGAAAATTCTCGATCAAAGAAGGCAAAAGCATAACCTTTGCATTTGCTAACATACTATAAAGCTTATTTGGTGGCATTTTGCCTTCAAAAACAATCAAACCTTTTTCAATGTACTTCTTAAATCTGTCTGCGATATATTCTTTCATCATTTGCTGCTTGGGATAAAAAA
>JAMOPP010000118.1 GCA_027064405.1 Desulfurellales bacterium | reverse complement strand
TAGCTCAGCAGGTTAGAGCATGCGGCTCATATCCGCAGTGTCCGGGGTTCAAGTCCCTGCGCCGCTACCAATCTATTCCCTTCTACTTGCGATTATTGTTTTGTATTATCAGTACTCTATCTTATGATTATATTTTAAGTAAAAAAATTGATTGTTTGTTCCTGATTTTGTAAGACAGATGTGTCATTGTTTGATATCTTTCTAAATGTATGCTTATTTGCTGATTTGAAAAATTTATTTTGATGTAAGATGTCGAAGGCAAATTTCTATACATTGTTTGTTTCTTTACCGCCAAGAGAAGTCATATTTTTTAAATTTTCCGTCCTTTAAAAAAATGTTTCACAGATGATGCGTATGTGCATATATAAAATTTTATCAAGCTCATTGTGTTTCAATAGGATATCCATATTGCCTCGGTATAGCGAATTGTTGTAAAATATGCCGAGATATTTTTTGTATCTTTCTCAATTAGTGAACGTATTATTATACAACTTAAATTTAGTATTATTTCCCATAATATTAAGCTCTATACAAAAAGAAGGATTAATACCGCCCTTCTTGACAAGACAGTTTTTCAAAAAATCTTTTTCCCCTTTTTAACTATAAGCGCTATAGACATCCCCCCTTTCTTTAAAATTATTTTCTCTCATTTTCTTAAGCGACCTTTTTCATTTCTCTTCTGTATAGTTCCATAGATATAATACATCCAATCTTCCACCTCCGAAGTGGAAGAAAGGAACACCTTCAATGGATGAAAAAAAATTCCGTTTCGGAGGTGGAAGGAAGGGACACTGCCCTATGCTTTTTGTATTTTGATGCTATCCCAAATCAAACTCAATCAAATCCTTTTTAATCTTAACGGATTTAAGAATAAAAATATTCAAAAATCTGTTAAGAAAATGCGGTAGCATTGTATATTAAATTTAACAATACATAAATAAGACAACAGCATAACGACAAATCTATTTAAAACCTGCATAAAACCATCAAACATACATCAACTACAGCAATAAACAAAACCGCTGAATAAAAGAGTAGCGTTTCACTCTTTTTAATACTTTCTATATTTGGTAAGTTGTAAAGTTCGCCAATGTATGGCTTTTCTATTGTTGTATAAGTATAAACAACCTTCCCGCCGAGTTTGATATTCAAAGCGCCTGCAACAGCACTTTCAGCATGAGCTGAATTTGGTGATTGGTGCTTCAATCTATCCTGTTTGGCTGTTTTAATGCACCCTTGTCCATTTTTGATAAACAATAATGCACAAAAGCATATGAATATTACAGATAACCTTGCCGGTATAAAATTAAAAAAATCATCCAACTTTGCCGCAAATTTGCCAAATTTTTCATATCTTGTGTTTCTATATCCAACCATTGAGTCCATTGTATTGACGACTCTATACATAAATGCAAAAAAACCGCCAAAAAACAAAATATCCTTACCCAACAAATAACCTACAATACTGCCAAGCATATACCAAAAGACAACGGCAAAAAAACCATCAACAAAATTCTCAGACAAACTCTCGATAACAGCGCTAACCACGCCCACTTCATCTAATTTTTTAGCGTCTCTTCCGACAATCATCTGAACGGCATTTTGTGCTTTTTTTAAATCTTTATCCAATAGTGCGCTATAAACCCTATCAGTATGAATCATCATATCTTTTAAGGCAATTGTCGAATACAAAACAAAAATCTCAAAAGCCACATAAATATAATAGTTAAGTTCTCTAAATAAAAAGGCAAGAAAAGAGTAGAAAGACAAAGCGGCAGCCAAAACAGACAGGGCAAAAATAACACCGCCAAAAACATTAAACAAATTAAACTTTTCTAAAATATTTTCAAAAAATGTTATTATCTTACCAACCAAACGCGTTGGATGAAAAGGGTAAACCGGATCACCAATCAGATAATCAAAAACGAAAGCCAAAGTTAAAACAATGACAAGTTCATTCATAACTCACAGAGCGCATCAATTAGCTTACTATTTTGGTATTTTTTAAGGATGGCAAATCTAAAAAAATTACCACTCAGCCCATAAAAATTCCTGCAATCTCTTACAAACATACCTTTTTCTAAAAGATATTTGAGTAAATCATCAAGATTATCGCTCCCAAACCATTTTGCCAAAAAGAAATTCGCATCTGTTTTAAATAGTTTAATACCATTGCATCCTTTTAGGCACTCATATATCCTTTTCTTTTCGGTATTAATAAAATCTAAGCTCTTTTTTTCGTAGTCTTTGCAGTTTATCAACAATCTTGTAACATTTTCAGCAACTCTGTTTACACACCAAGGGTGGATGATATCTTTAAATCTATCTATAACCTCTTTTTTGCCAATCGCAGCACCTATCCTCAAACCAGCCAGAGCATAAAACTTGGTAAGAGAATGAAAAATAACAACATTATCAAGCCCACAAAACATAAAACTCTTATCTTTAAACTCGTTGGAAAATTGAATAAAAGCCTCATCAATTAAAAACCACTTGTCTTTATACCTTTTTATAAGCTCTAAAATCCGTTCTTTATTAACCATTTTTCCTGTTGGGTTGTTTGGATTTGCAAAAATAACCGCATCGGATTTTTCAATTATCCCTAAAGATTCCCTATCTAATACAAATTCAAAGTTATTTTTTTCTTTTAAAACTATACTAAAAATCCTACATCCGTTTATCTCAGATGCCCTTTTATAATCATAAAATGAGGGCTCAACTATCGCCACTTTTTTTATATTCAAAGCTTTATAAGCCAAATAAAAAAGTTCAATTGAGCCATTTGCCGCAACAACATTTTCCTTATCAATGCCAAATCTTCTGTTGTAAAAATCCAGAACGCCACAAGCTGTGCTTGTTGGATATTTTTCAACATCCTTAAACAGTTTAAGCCAATTATTTGCAACAATATCCGGCGCTCCCAATGGATTAATGTTCACACTAAAATCAACTATTTTGCCGACATCTATGGAAAATTGCTCCAAGTAGGGCTGAATTTCTCCGCCGTGAATGTATCTATACATCAAAGCCCACTATCTCAAAGAGCTTTTTAATATCAATATGCCGTTTAAAATGGTTGGCAAGTCGCTCCATTTGCATTTCTTGAAAATCACTGTAATTTATCCTATTTGGCTTTTTAAATTTATTACCGGCTACTTTATTTAAAAAATAGTGTCTAAAATTGTAGTTATCAAATATGCCGTGGAAATAAACTCCCCAAACATTTTCAGAAACAATACCATCAAAATCTTTAACCTGTGCGCCGTTTCTTTTTTCAACCTTTATTGCATTTTTCCCAGACACCTGTGTTTTGCCCATATGTATCTCATAACCTGAAACATAAATGCCACTCTCAAGCCAAATACCTCTGCTGTTTGAGAGTGTTTTGTTTTTTTCTAAAATTGTTTCAACATCAAGGATACCCAAACCGTCAACCTCTGTTTTGTTGGACTCAATACCATACGGGTCATAAATTTTTTTGCCCAATATCTGAAAACCGCCGCATACTCCTACAACAAAACCGCCTTTTTCAGCATAATTTCTAATAGCATCTTTCCAGCCTGTTTTTTTAAGCCACTCCAAATCGCTTATGCTACTTTTTGAACCGGGAATAACTACCGCATCATAGCCGTCAAGGGCTTGCAGTTTTGATACATAATGAACAAAAACAGAACTCTCTAACTTAAATGGTAAAAAATCGGTAAAGTTAGAGATATAGGGCAATCTAATTACTGCTATATTAACTTTTTTTTCAAGCGGATAACTCTTATCACACAAAAAATCGACAGAAAGCGAATCCTCGTAATCTATTTCTATATCTTTAAAATAGGGAACAAGCCCCAAAACAGGAATATTTGTTTTTTCTTCGATATACTTTATTCCCTCTTGGAACAACTTGTCGTCTCCTCTGAATTTGTTTATAATTATGCCCTTAATAAGTGCTCTATCTCTTTTTTCTAAACATTCAAGAGTGCCTATAATTTGGGCAAATACACCGCCTTTGTCAATATCAGCAACAAGAATCGCATCGGCATTTGCACTGTGCGCTGTTTTAAAATTTGCAAAATCTCTACCCTTCAAGTTAACCTCAGCGCACGAGCCAGCTCCTTCTATAACTATAAGCTCATATCTGCTTTTGAGTCTGTTTAAAGATTTCATTGCCTCTTGATACAGATAATCTGTATTTTCAAAATACTCCTTAGCCTTGATTGAGCCTATTGATTTGCCGTTCAGTATTACCTGAGAACCTGTTCTGCTCTGAGGTTTTAGCAGAACCGGGTTCATATCGGTATTTGGTGTCTCTTTACAAGCAATAGATTGCACAGCCTGAGCAACGCCAATCTCTAATCCGTCAATGGTTACAAAAGCGTTATTTGACATATTTTGCGCTTTAAACGGTGCAACTTTTATACCTTTTCTTGCAAATATTTTACACAGCGCAGTTGCCGTTATGCTTTTTCCGACATCGGATGCAGTACCAAAAACCGCCAATGCTCTTGTCAAAAAAATACCTCCACATTGTGAAGGTAGGGTAGAGCAAATATTAATAAAATAAGCAAAACGGTCTCTGATATTTCACACGAAGCGCCAAGTAAATCACCTGTTATACCGCCAATCTTTCTTTTGAAATATAAACCGAGAATTATAGATATGATATATCCAACAAAAAGAATAGATAGACCAAAAACACCAAACAACAAAGACAAAATAAAAGAAAATAGCAATGCACCAATCAAGTGTGCCATTCTTGCACTTGTCGCAAAAGGCTTTCCTGTTCCGTTGTCTCTTGCGTAGGTCAATCGAACAGACAAATCACTCATAACAAAACGCGAGGCAATATATATAGGCACAATCAAAACATAATGTCCGCTTTCAATTAGATATAAAAATCCGAGCCACTTAAAAAAAACAACAAATATCAAAGCCAAAGCGCCAAATGTGCCTATATTTGAATCTTTCATTATTAAGAGAATCTTTTCCTTTGTATAGCCCCCAAAAAATCCATCGGCAAAATCTGCAACACCGTCAAGATGAATAGCTCTTGTCAATACAGCACTCAAAAAAACACAAAGAAAAGATAGAGTCTTGTAGTGATTGCCAAAAAGCAGACCCGCTTTGACAAATAAAAATAGAGTTCCCCCAAGTAAAAAACCCACAAAGGGGAACCATATAATTGAACTTGAAAAATCATCGGCATCTTTGCCAATAACCGGTATGATTGAGAGTGTTCTTATTGCTGTTATTAAGCCTCTTATCATTAACTTCCTGATACGCTTGCAGATTCAAATGTTGCCATTTCATTATAAATTTTAACAGATGCTTCAATGATATTAAATGCAAGCGCAGCGCCTGTTCCCTCTCCGAGTCTCAATCCCAAATCAAGGATAGGCTTAGCACCAATCCATTCCAAAAATTTTATATGCCCTTTTTCTTTGGATTTGTGGCTAAAGAACATATAATCTTTAACCTTTGGGCAAATTTTGTAGGCACACAAAGCGCCGGCTGATGATATAAAACCGTCAACAACAACAGGTGTATTTCTTGATGCCGCACCGATAATAAGACCACAAATAGCGGCTATTTCAAGTCCTCCAACACTTGCAAGTGTGCTGATTGGATCATACATATTGTCTTTATTGACCTCAAGCGCCCTTTTTACAACCTCTATCTTATGTTTAAGTCTTTCATCATCTATACCTGTACCGACACCTGTTACCTCTTCCGGTGATTTATCCATAAATGTAGCAAAAAGGGCGGCAGAAGGGGTTGTGTTGGCTATACCCATATCACCTGTTCCAATCAGTGTGACACCGTTATCAATTGCTTGATGGGCTAACTCTATACCTATTTCTATTGATAAGCTTGCCTCCTTTTCACTCATTGCCGGACCCTTTGTAATATTGTCTGTGCCATATCTGACCTTTTTGTCAATCAAACCTTTAGCATTTGTAAAATCGTAATCAACGCCGATATCTATGATGTTGACTGTTGCATTTGCATAATTTGCCAAAATATTAACAGCAGCTTTGCCTGAGAGCATATTGAGAACCATCTGCGCTGTAACCTCTTTTGGAAATGCAGATACCCCTTCCTCAGCGACACCATGATCTGCCGCAAATGTAAATATAGCCTTTTTGCCCATTACAGGTTTTGTGGTGTTGGTTATTAAACAGTACTGTTTTGCAATTTCTTCAAGATAGCCCAAGCTACCCTGTGGTTTTGTAAGATTGTCCAAATGATTTTGAATGTCCGGCTCTATTGCTTTGCCAACCGGTTTAATATATGTCTGTGTTGCTTCAAGTAGTGCCATATAAAATGTCCCCCTTTTTAATATATACGGGAATCCCGCTTATCATTAATATTACATTATCGGCAATTTTGGCTATTTTCCGGTTCGTTACGCCAAGCAGGTCTCTATATCTTCTTGATAATTCATTGTCAGGTACAATGCCCATACCTACTTCGTTTGACACGACAATAATATCACAAGGTGGATTTTTCAAAAGCTCAATAAACAAATCGACCTCTTCTGCTTTTTTATAATAGAGAATATTGTTTATCCATACTGTAACACAATCAACTACACAAATAGATACGCTGTCTGATACGGAGCCAATTGCATTTGATAGTTTAATGGGCTCTTCTATTGTGTCAAATTCACCCATTCTCTCTTTTTTATGTTTATCTATGCGTTTTTTCATCTCATCATCGAATGCTAAAGCGGTGGCAATAAACACTCTCGGTTTTTTATATTGCAAAGCAAGTTTTAAAGCAAAAATACTCTTTGCACTTTTTGCCCCTCCTGTAATAAATGTAACTCTACCCATCGCAATCCCCACTTTGTATTCAAATGATTTAGAAATACCATATTGCTTATTTATTTGCAAAAAATAAGTATTCTTAGTCTAATTTTATATATTTAAAGAGAGAATTGTTAGTTTATACAAATAAATAGGCAAAAATTGCTAATTTATAAAGGTAAATATTGAAAAATATTCATATATTAAAAGATTATTCTTGAATTAAGATTATCTAATTACTATAATCACAATAGCAAATTTATGGAGGATAATATGGATATAGAAAAATATAAGATTCCTCAAATAAGCGTTTTTATAGAAAATAAAAAAGGAAGATTTTATAATACTACGAATGCTATGAGGGAAGCCGGTGTAAATATAAGGGCTATGAGTCTTGCTGATACTATGGATTTTGGTATCTTGAGATTCGTTGTAGATAAGCCGAAAGAAGCGTATGATGCCCTTATCGAATCAGATTTTATAGTGAAGAAAAATGATATTATGGCAATAGCAATTGACGATGAGTGCGGAGGGTTGAGTAAGCTTTTGAAAGTGGTGAGCGATTTGGATTTAAATGTTGAGTATATGTATACATTTGTCAATTCTCTTGACAAAAGGGCGGTAATGCTTTTTAAATTTGAGGATATAGATTCTGCTATACAAAAACTGTCCGATAGCAACATAAACTTGCTTGACCAAGAATACTTTAATAGAATTTAGGGGTTATTTATATGTTTTGGAACAGCAGGGAAGAAGAAATGACGAGAGACGATATAGAAAAATTGCAGTTGGAACTTCTTGTTAGAAATATTGATTATGCCTATGAAAATATACCGTTTTATAGAGATAGATTTGATGAGAAAGGTATTAAAGCCAAAGATATAAAAAGCCTGAAGGACTTGCAGAATATTCCTTTTACAACGAAAGATGATTTTAGAAACAACTATCCCTTCGGTCTTTTTGCAACAGATATGAAAAAAATAGTTCGTATTCATGCTTCAAGCGGAACGACAGGGAAACCTACCGTCGTGGGATATACAAAAAAAGATCTTGAAACATGGAGTAATCTTGTTGCGCGTATAGCTGTGGCAGCCGGGGTAACCGATAACGATATAGTTCATATAGCATTCGGATACGGTCTGTTTACCGGGGGTTTCGGTCTGCATTACGGTCTTGAAAAGGTGGGTGCAAGCGTGGTTCCTGCATCAAGCGGAAATACAAAAAGGCAGATTATGCTTATGCAGGATTACGGGGCAACAGTGCTTGTATGCACACCAAGCTATGCGCTTCATATTGGAGAGACCGCTCAAAAGCTTGGTATTGATGTGCATAAGGATTTAAAGCTAAAAATAGGGCTTTTGGGTGCTGAGCCGTGGAGTAATCAGATGAGAAAAAAAATTGAAGAAAGGCTTGGTTTAAAGGCTTATGATAATTATGGGCTAAGTGAAGTTATGGGGCCGGGGGTTGCCGGGGAATGCGAAGCTCAAGACGGTATGCACATAGCTGAGGATAATTTTATTGTAGAAATTATAAATCCTGAAACCGGTATTCCTGTGGAGGATGGTGAGTATGGAGAGCTTGTTGTAACACCTTTGACGAAAGAAGCCCTGCCGATTTTTAGATATAGAACGAGAGATATAACGAGAATTAAAAAAGATAGATGCTTATGCGGGAGAACTTTTGCGAGAATGGATAAACCTATCGGTAGAACGGATGATATGCTTATAATAAGAGGTGTAAATGTATTTCCAAGTCAAATCGAAGAGGTGCTTTTCAGTATAGAGGGTATATCGCCTCATTATCAGATAATTCTCGAAAGAGACGGAGCCTTGGATAAAGCCACGATTTTGGTTGAGGCTAATGCTAATCTGTTCTTCGATGAAATGAAGAAACAAAGACAATTTATGGATAGAATAAATGCTGAACTAAAGAGTGCTTTAGGGATTGAAATTACCGCAAAACTTGTAGAGCCTTATTCGATAGAAAGAAGTGAAGGAAAGGCAAAAAGAATTATAGATAAAAGAAAATTTTAAAAAGAGGTAAAGTGTGAATAAAATATGGGCTCCGTGGAGAATGAAATATATTTTGTCTGACAAAAAAGAAGACGGTTGCGTATTCTGCAATGCTTATATGACTAAAAATGATGAAGAAAAATTAGTTGTCTATCGATCGGAATATTCTTTTGTTATTATGAATCTCTATCCTTACAATGCAGGACATTTGTTAGTTGTGCCGAATAAACACATTGATTCTCCTGATTTGTTAGATCAAAATTCAAAGCTGGATATGTTTAATCTTGTAACAAGAAGTATGCAGGTTTTGGAAGAGGCTCTGCATCCTGATGGATTTAATATGGGAATGAATATAAAAAGAGTGGCAGGTGCCGGAATAGAAGACCATATGCATATCCATATAGTTCCAAGATGGAACGGCGATACAAATTTTATACCCATTATCGCTGATACCAAGGTAATATCGGAGGGAATAAATGACACATATCAAAAAATTAAAAAAGTTTTTAAGGATTAAGAAATGAAAGTATTAAATATATTAAAGATATCAATAGTTGTTGTGATTGTTGCTTTTCTTGTTCTTTTTGTTGTCTACAATCATCAAATGGTAACCATAGCATACCTGAATATTAAGTTTGAAAATATGCCGCTTTGGCTTGTTGTATTTATATCTATTTTTGCGGGTATATTTATAGGGTGGTTTTTTATGTTTGCGGATGAAGTAGGCGTAAAAAAAGATTTAAAACGAAAAAATAAAGAGATTGAGGCTTTAAAAAGCGAAATTGCTCAACTTAGACAATTGACGATTAAAGAAGAATGATGCATATAGACATTAATAACATCATTAATTTTTTTTCCACATACTCTACGGAGTTCTTGTTTCTTTTGTCTTTTTTATTAGGTGTTTTGTTTTCCTATGTTATTTTTGTGGGTAAAAAAACCAAGGATGTATCGGACAAGAAAAAACTTGAGAGCTATGTTAAGGGAATTAACTATATAATAGAGGATGAAACCGACAAGGCTATTGAAGAACTCACAGACACGGCAAAATTAGATCCCGATTTAATAGATATCTATATAAGTATAGGAAATCTGTTTAGGAAAAAGGGAGAGATTAACAGGGCTCTTATTATTCATAAAAGCCTTCTTGTGAGGCCTCATTTAAGTAAGGAAAAAAAATTAGAGCTCTACATAAATATGGGTATAGACTACAGAAAAGCAGGTTTATATGACAGGGCAAAGGAATACTTTAAAAACGCTCTTTCGATGAACCCCAAAAACTCAACGGCAAGACAGCTTCTGTATGAAGTTTATGAGGATTCGCATGACTGGGAAGATGCTCTTTCCTGGCATAAAAGGTTTGGTAAAAACAGCGACAATATACTTGCTCACATATA
>JAMOPP010000117.1 GCA_027064405.1 Desulfurellales bacterium | reverse complement strand
TAATGCTTTACTTGGAATTGCCAAAGCCACTTTTAGATTCATGATACCGCTAAAAATTATTGGTTCTCTAGCAGGTGATTTATTCCAAGTTTTATATACAATGGTACATTTAATCAATCCGTTGAATTTGTTATTAGCTGGTTTTGGCTATGCTGTTTATGAATATGTGGAAAATACAAAAGGCGGATTAGAGGAAATCAAGAAGATTGTTACGGG
This sequence comes from Desulfurellales bacterium, assembly GCA_027064405.1. Taxonomy (GTDB): domain Bacteria; phylum Campylobacterota_A; class Desulfurellia; order Desulfurellales; family Hippeaceae; genus JAMOPP01. The sequence goes on along the minus strand of JAMOPP010000117.1, from coordinate 1,707 downwards.
TTTATATATAGTTGTAAAGGTTAAAGTATACGAATTTTTAGGTAAAATTAGGAATACAGTTCAACAAATCGGCGATGGTAAAAATTGGGTCGATGTATTTAATGTAATCGTTACTCAGTTAGCTGATTGGGCAGCACAATTTATAAAGATTATAGCTGAAAAGCTGAAAAAATATATGCCCGATATGTGGAAAGGGATAAAAGAGAGTTTGAAAACAGTTGGTGGAGCAACAATAGATGCTGTATTGAAGTTAATTGACATCAAAGGAATTCCTGAATTAAAAGATAATAAATGGCTTTTAGATAAGTTTAAGATAGCATTAGGTGCAGGTTTGGTTGCAGGTGTTTTAACAGGTTCGGCACGTGCAGGCGTTCAAATTGCTGCGTTGATGTGGCTGTTTGATGTTGATAAAGACAAAACAGTCGATTGGAAAGGAAGAATTATCAATGTTCTCGGGAATGTTATTGCGATAACTACTTTAACAGGAACGAAGTATTTAGGATTGAAAATTGGGTTAGCTTTACTAGCCGACGTTTTTTGGGGTCCAGGTGCTACAGGAGAAGGGTTAAAAGAAAATTTAAGAAAACGAATAGAAGGTGCATTAGGAGTAACTCTACTTTTTACTCCACTCCCTAATGGAATAAAAGGAATAGCTATACCTATTGCTTTAATTTTTACAGGACTGTCTATTGGTGGGCTGGCATTATCGGAATACTTTAAAAAGAATGTTTTCAGTAAAGAGGCCGAAGGATGGTTGGCAGGTATTTGGCAAAGAGCAAGCGAGGGTAAGATACAATGGTTGAGGGATATAGCGGCTAGTATAAAGGAAATGGTTTTGAATAAATCTAAAAATCCAATAGTAGCATTCTTCCAAGATATATCTATTCTCGCACAAACAACAGTATTAGTTATCTTACAGACAATAGTAGATGCAATACAGAAAGTTGTTGACGCATTCTCCAAGGCTGCAGATAAGGTAGGAGAAAAGATAGACGCATTAGAGAATAAGGTAAAATCTTTTGCGGAAAATGAGACAGTAAAAGGAACTGCTCGGGCTACTTGGTACACCATAAATCCTTTGATCCTGTTGTGGAAATTAGCTACAAATCCCGAAGAGCTTAAGAAGGAAATACACCACGAACATCAATCGGGTGGTTATACCGCAAATGTTGGTGTATCTCAAATTGCTGGCGTTGTTCATGGTGGTGAGTGGGTAGCTCCCGCTTGGATGGTAAAGCATCCGATATGGGGTAAAGTTATAGCTTTGTTAGAACAAAAAAGAAGAGGTTACAAAGAGGGCGGCTTGGTTGGTTATGGTTATGGTGGCCATGTACCATCAGTTTTAGATGTTGGTTACGGGAATGCTCCTGACTATACAGAAGATATACGCAAGAATATTAAAGAGACAAAAGATACCGCCCAACACATTGATGATTATATTTCTAAGTTATGGGGCGCCGCAGAAAGTATCAATGGAATTTTAGAAACTTCGCAAAAAAAGATAACATTGCCAGGACTACAATGGGGAAGCAAAACAGGTGTAGGTGATAAGGAATATGGTGTTGGAGAAACATACAAAACAACATGGCAAATAGAATTGATTAAACGATTTGGCGACCAAGCAACGAAATTGATAGATATTTTATGGAAAGATATTGAATTAGAACAAGAAAGAATGAAATTAGTTGAAGCATTAACAACCGGTAA
>JAMOPP010000116.1 GCA_027064405.1 Desulfurellales bacterium | reverse complement strand
GGATAAAAAAGGGAAATATCAAAAACAGATGGAGTTGACAACACCAAAATTATAGTAAAAAGGAGTTATTATGTCAGGTCACAATAAATGGAGCAGCATAAAACACAAGAAAGCCAAAGAGGACAGCAAAAGGGGAGCTATTTTTACAAAAGTAATAAAAGAAATAACAATAGCGGCAAAAATGGGTGGAGGAGATATTGAATCCAACCCCAGGTTAAGATTGGCAATAGATAAGGCAAAAGAAGCAAATATGCCAAAGCAAAATATAGAAAAAGCTATAAAAAAAGGCACGGGAGAATTGCCCGGAACCGTGTATGAGGATGTCGTATATGAAGGATACGGTCCTGCAGGCGTTGCAATGATTATAGAAACAACAACAGACAACAGACAAAGGACGACTGCAAGTGTAAGACACCTTTTGAGTAAATATGGTGGTAGTCTTGGAGAAAACGGATGTGTGTCGTGGATGTTTGACCGTGTAGGATATTTAAGTTTTGACAAAGATTCAACAAATGAAGAAGAGTTATTTGATGTTGCACTTGAGCTTGAGGCTAAGGATGTTAAAGAAAACGAAGATGAAAATATTTTTGAAGTTCTCACCGAAGCAAAGGATTTCTTAAGAATAAAGGATGAGCTTGAGAAGAAAGGCTTTAAACCCTTAGAAGCTGAAATTACACAAATACCGCAGACAACTGTAGCACTGGATGAAAGCAAAGCCCAAAGTATGCTGAAACTTATGGATGCCCTTGAAGATGATGATGATGTATCGAATGTTTACGCCAACTTTGACATACCCGAAGAAATAATGAATAAATTCGAATAAAAATCTTAAAAAAGCCTGAATGCAATTTCGGGCTTTTTATAAGTTTTTATAAAGTTTGTGTATTGTATCTATTCCGTTTAGCGGAGATAGAATCTTAAATCCCAGCTTTTCTATTTTATCAATAAATTTTTTACTGTTTTGAAATATTCTTATATTCCCCGACAAGTCAAATTCTCCGATTGCAACTACATTGTTTTTTATAATTTTTTTATTAATTGATGATATAACGCTACTTACAAGAGCCATATCAAGAAGGGTTGACTCAACCTTTACACCGCCTGCAATATTGAAATATACATCGTATTTATAAACAGGAATATTGAGTTTTTTTTCAATAACGGCAAGAAGCATATTCAGTCTGTTTAAACTAAATCCTACCGCAATCCTTCTTGGTATGGCAAGGGGTGTGGGTACGCAAAGAGCCTGAGCCTCCACAACAATCGGATATCGTCCCTCAAGAACCATTCCGTAAATTTTACCGTCTGAGGCATCCTTTCTTTCGAGAAATTTTATTGTAGGATCGTCAATTATATTCAGTCCGCTATGCTCCATCTCCAAAATTAACGATTCATCGGAGGGTCCAAATCGATTTTTATGCAGTTTTAATATTCTTAAATCCGTTTTCTTGTCGCCCTCTAAAAACATAACGGTATCTACCATATGCTCGAGTGTTTTAGGTCCTGCGATAGCCCCTTCTTTTGTGACATGGGCTACTATTATGATTGCCATGGAATTCTTTTTGGCAGTTTCTATCAATTTTTCAGCGCAAAATCTAACTTGCTGAATTCCTCCGGCTATAGATTCTATCTCTTCGGAAAATATAGTATGTATAGAGTCAATGACAACAACATCGGCATTTTCATTTTCTATTGAAGCTATTATTGAATCTATATTGTGCTCACTTAACGAATAAACGGACTTTGCCGACAAGCGCTTTGCTCTTAAAGAGATTTGAGATAGTGATTCCTCTGCGGAAACATAAATAACTTTATACTTATTATTCGACAAAAGCTGCGAAACCTGCAGTAAGAAGGTTGATTTTCCGACACCCGGAGTGCCTGCAATTAAATAGACGCCGCCTTTTACCAAACCCTTGCCCAAAAAATTATCAATTTGTTTGTTGATTTTTAAATATTCTTCACTCTCTTCTATTTCTCCTATTTTTACAGGGGGATTGTATTTTTTATGAACGCTACGATTCTTTTTGTCAACCTCTTTTTCTATAAAGGTTCCCCATTCACCGCAGTTTGGACATTTGCCGTACCATTTAATTGAGGAATAACCGCAGTTTGAACATACAAACATTTTCTTACTTTTCATAACCTATACCCTATTTTTTTTAAAAGAAACGGTAACCGTTGTGCCTGCTTTAAGCTTGCTTTCAATCTCAATTTTGCCCTCTAAGATGTCAACCGCTTTTTTCACAAGCGCAAGACCCAAGCCATATCCCTCAATATCCTTGTTGTGTGCTTCGTCGGTTCTGTAAAAGGGCTCGAAGATTAGGTTTAGTTTCTTTTCTTCTATTCCACAGCCTTCATCCTTTATAACTATTTTAAATAGGTTGTTGTCCTCATACAGCGATACATATATATTTTTATCTTTGGGCGTATATTTGATTGCGTTTTCCAATATATTTGACACTATGATTTTTAAAATTGATACATTAACGGCACTTTTTGATTCTGTTTTGCATTCACACAGGATGGTTATGTTTTTCTTTTTTGCAATGTGAGAAAAATCATCAACAACACTTTTTACAACTTCATTAATTTTTACAATGCTTAAATCCTTACTCAAACTCATCGAATCAAGTTTGGCAAACAGAAGAAGGCTTTCTATAATGTTCTGCATAGATATAGCCTCTTTTAGGATATTATTTAAGGATTCAATATAATATTCGGCGCTTCTTTCTTTCCTTAAAGCAAGTTCAGCCTCTCCCCTTATTATGGTAAGTGGCGTTTTCAATTCGTGAGATGCATTCATACTGAACTGTTTTATGCTGTTAAACGACTTTTCGAGCCTATCTATCATATTGTTTATTGTCATAATAAGTTTCGAAAATTCGTCATCACTTTTCACTTGTGGAACTCTCTTCGATAAATCCGCAACAGATATCTTGTTTGCCGTTTCCGTTATTATCTTTACGGGCAAAAGAGCATTGCCGACAACCTTATATCCCACGAATAGGGCGGCAAAAAGCAGCAGTGGCCCCGTTATTAAAAATATCGTAAGCAGGATATTTATAACTTTATTTTGCTTGTCGATAGATGTCGCAACCTCCAAAAAATATTTGCCTTCTTTATCGATAGCCTGCGTAAATATCATAATAAACTTATGCTTCAAGAACATAGCCTTTATTTTATTAAACCTGCTATTTTTATCTTGATAATTGATAATCGGGAGATTATTGCCCTTCAAATTCGTTGAAACGGAAACAATAACAGGATTATTATTTTCAATTTTGTATATTTGAATGTATAAGGGTGAGAGGGGGTATCTGTTTTTATCGTAAATTATGTATTTTTGCAGGTTATTCAGATTGTCTTTGGTGTCGTTTTTTATCTCTTCCGAAATGATTTTAAGGGAATTTTTAATGTTTTTAGTTACAGCAAATTTGACGCTTACATAGAATGTTATGCTAAAAATTAGAATAATAAAAGCCAAAACTATGCCGTACCATAAGAAAATACGCTTTTTAAAACTTATATTTTCAAGATTAACCAATTCTGTATCCTGCTCCTCTTACTGTGTGTATAAGCTTATTTTCGCTGTTTTTGTCGATTTTGTTTCTTAAATGATGAATATATACATTTATAACATTGCTTTCTATATCCTGTTGCATATCCCAAATATTATCCATTATCATAGCGTTTGTGACAATTCTGCCCCTGTTTCTCATTAAAAATTCAAGCAGCTCATATTCTTTAACGCTCAATTCTATTTTTGACGAGCCCCTTGTTACCTCACGCGTTAGCGGATTTAGTTTCAAATCATCAACCGTGAGAATATTTTTAGATTTATAGCTGTTTCTTCTGTGTAGCGCTTTAACCCTCGCAATAAGTTCTTCAAAAGCAAACGGTTTTGACAGATAGTCATCCGCACCGTTTTCAAGTCCGAAAACCTTATCCTCAATATCGCTCTTTGCAGTTAGCATCAGTACGGGTGTTGTTATGTTTGATGTGCGTATTTTTTTACACAACTCGACACCGTCCATTTTGGGAAGCATCCAATCGAGAATTATAACATCGTAACTGTTTAATGTTGCAAGCAGGAACCCCTCTTCGCCATCGTATGCCACATCAATACTGAAATATTCTTCTTCCAGCCCCCTTTTTATAAAAGAGGAGATTTTTTTATCGTCTTCAACAATTAAAATTTTCACTTTTCACCAAACAGTAGTTAGTTTTTATTTGTTAGTTTTATCAATCACCATAAACTTATAATCAAAATGATAAATAGTGTCAATTTTTATCAGCGTATAGTTTTTTATCAAGTCTTTGAAGCAAAAAAGAGTTTTCGACAAAAAATTATATGCTTATTTTATTGTTTCTCGGCGCTTTTGCAATATTTTTTTGACCAATACCTTCTCTTGTGATAGATTTAGCAAGGATTGCAGTAACTTAATTTTAGGAGAACTTATGCGTAAACATTTTTTTATCGCAGGTCCATGCGTTATAGAAAACGAAAAGACAGTAATGGAGATAGCTGAGAATGTAAAGTTAATATCGGAAAAATTTGATGTTGAAATAATATTCAAAGCCTCTTTTGACAAAGCTAACAGAACCTCCGTAACATCTTTTAGGGGTGTCGGAATAGAAAAGGGTATGGAAATTCTCTCGAAGGTTAAGGAAAGATTCAACCTTAAAATTACAACTGACATACATCTTCCGAGTCAGGCGGAATTTGTTAAAGAGTTTGTGGATATAATACAAATACCGGCTTTTTTATGCAGGCAAACGGATATTCTTGTACAAGCGGGTAAAACGGGAAAGATAGTTAATATTAAAAAAGGTCAGTTTGTAGCTCCGTGGGATATGAAATACGCAGTAGAGAAGGTTAAATCGACCGGCAATAACAGTATTATGATTACGGAAAGAGGGGCATCTTTCGGATATAACAATCTTGTTGTAGATTTTCGCGGTATGAAAATTATGCAGGAACTCTCATACCCTATAGTTTACGATGCAACCCACTCAATGCAGCTTCCAAGTGTAAATGGAAAATCTCAGGGAACAAAGCAATATGCAAAATGGCTCGCCTTCGCCGCTGCAAGCATAGGTGTGGACGGCATTTTCTTTGAAGTGCATACAAACCCGCAAGAGGCTTTGTCAGATGCTTCGACTATGCTTGATTTAAAAACTTTTAGTGAGATTGTGCCGTTTATATGCGAGCATTGGAGAGTAGCCGATAAATATGAAAAAAATTCATAGGTATATAACATACAATTTTCTTATAATTTTATTTTTTTCAATAGTTTTTTCTCTTATGCTTTTTTATATATCCGATTTTTTCAGCAATATATCGTCAATTTTGCAAAACTCCGTTTCCGTTTTTTCCGTCATAAAATACTATTTTTATTATACCCCGTTTATTATTTATTGGTCTATGCCGATAATTTTTGCACTTGCTTCTTTAATAAGCCTTGGATTTTTATCTATGAAAAACGAGATAATAGTTATGCGCTCAAGCGGTATAAATATTTTTAGGATAGCATCGCCTGTTATTCTATTATCATTGTTATTTAGTGTTTTAATGTTTGTATCAGGAGAATTAGTTGTTGATAATTATATAAACAAGGCTTTTTTTATTAAGCATTTTGAGTTTTCAAATAAAACAAATGGTAATTTTTGGACGAAAAACGGTAATTTTTATATAAATGCATCGAGACTTAACATTAAGGAAAAAACGGCATATGGTATCAAGTTATATAAAATAAAAAACAGCATAAGCGAATCTATATATTCCGATAGTATGAAAATGGAGAAAAATGATATAATTCTGCACAATGCGTCTGTGTCAAACATACAAAATCCTTCAGATAAAAAATTCTACAAAACTCTAAAACTTAATCTGTCATTAGATATGGACCATTTTATAAAATCTCCGGAAGGAGCAAATCTATCTTTGGGTGAACTTTTTAAAAATATAAAAACTCATCCGGAAAACGGCTATTACTACAAATCCATTATATCGTTTAAGATTTTTTATCCCTTATCTTGTTTCGTTTTAACGCTTTTGTCTTTGGTTTTTGTGCTCAAAATCACACCGAGAAAGAGCGGATTTATTAAAAATGTTTTTTTAGGCGGTGTACTATTTGTAGTTTTTGTGGGATTTTTTGAAGTTATAAATTCTATGGGGAAAGCGGATATGATAAGCCCCGTTTTGTCAATAGTTGTTTTTATGCTTTTCTCAATTGTTGTTTCTATGTATAATCTTTTCAAAATGGGTATTTAGGAGGTATCGTGAATAAAGATATAAAGTACATATATATGGTTTCTGACGGCACAGGTGAAACGGCGTCGAAAATTGTCAGGGCTTTTTTAGTACAGTTTAAGTATACAAATCTCGTAAGGAGAAAATTTATAGAAATCAGATCAAAAGAGCAGATTGATAAAATTATTGAACGGGCGAAGCAAGAAAAACCTCTTATGGTATATACAATTGCCGAAAGGGAGTTAAGGGAATATACAAAGAAATTATCCGATGAAAACGGCATATCGACATTAGATATATTTGGTTATTATCTTGGAAAATTTGAAGATTTTTTTCATGAAGAAGCAATGAACGAATCCGGGTTGCTACATAAAATAAGTGATAAATATTTTGATAAAATTAAAGCTATAGAGTATACTGTGGAGCATGATGATAATAGAAGTTCAAGGAGACTCGATGAAGCCGATATTATACTTGTCGGATTATCGAGAACGAGTAAGACTCCTTTAAGTGTGTATCTTGCTCAAGAGGGTTACAAAGTGGCGAATTTTGCTGTTGTTAAGGGTGAAAAACTGCCTGATGCTTTGTATAAAATAGATCAGGGTAAGATTGTGGGATTGAAGATAGACCCTATGAGACTTTACGAAATAAGGCAAGAAAGAGCTAAAAAGCTTCATCTGTCCAACAGCTCTTATGCATCTTTGAGTAAAATATACGAAGAGGTGGAATATGCAGATTCTCTTTTTAGAAAAAACCGTAAATGGTTAGTTATAGATGTTACGAATCGTTCGGTTGAGGAATCGGCAAGTGAAATAGTGTCAAAATTATTTAGCAGAAAGCTTTAATTTATGTAACTTAAAGGGGGTTATTATGAGTATGATTTCGGATGTGTCTCTTGCAGTTATAGCGTCTATTTATGTTTTGTTGGCAATAGGTGTCTTTATAGGCTTGTTTATTTTAACCAAGCTCTACGGAGACTTAAAGCACAAAATGGACGATATGAAAAGGGATATGGAGCCTTATAAGGTAAAGGTTGATGATATATCCTATAAGGTTCAAAAAATAACAAACGCATCATCCGAGATAGTAGAAGATGCGAAGAGTATAGCGGATAAAACAAAAGAAACAACTTTAGATTTGATGAATAAAACAAAAGAAACGACTGATGAGGTCTCCAGTCTAATTATAGGCACAAAAAACAAAACGAAATCCCATATAGACTATGTATTTCAAAGAGTAGAATCAATCGAGGAAAAGCTTGACAACATATATATATTTCTAAATGGTGTTACTATGTTTACCTCAAAATTTCCCAAAAAAAAGGAGGAGGAAAAGGATGTCTAAAAAACTTGTGTTTTTAGGAGTGGCTACGGTATTGTCTCTATCGGCTTACGGTTATGTGAAACTGTTTTTAGAAGAAGAGGAAAGGGAAGAGATAAAGAGTAAGATTACAACAACAGTAAATGAGAAAAAGGATGCTCTTTACAAACAAAAGGATGCTCTTGAAGAAAGGATTATGCAGCTTACCGATAAAATAGCGGATAGTTCAAAACAACTCATAGAAAAAGGCGCGGATTATGCGCAGGAAAAGAAGCAAGCTATCATTGAGAGCATAGAAGAAACGAAAAAAGCTATGCAGGAGGAGAGGGAACGACTGAAGGAAATTCGCGCAAGGCTTCAAGAGGACACAAGCGAAGAGGTTATATAGTAATTTGAAGAGTGATATTCATTCAGGTCTATTTGAATACTTTATTTTTTTGATTTTAGTAATAGGGGGTATATACCTCCTATTTTTTAAACTTACATTTATTACCGTTATCATAGCTGCATCCTACCTTATCTCGGAAATATCATACCCTTTTGAGAGGTTCTTTTTAAAAATAGGTGTGCCGAAATGGTTAAGCGGTTTAGTTGTTGTTTTTATTTTTATGGGCGCCATTGCAATTATTTTTATAGTGGCAATTCCTGCTCTAATTAATCAAATAGCGGGCATTGAGAAACAGATTCCTATGTTTATAAAAAGCATACATAACTATATCACTGACTTTTACAACTACTTAAATCAGCATTCAAGTGGTAATCAGGAACTTTATGCTATAATAACCAGCGCTCTTGATTCAATTAAATCCCATATCACATCCTCTGCTTTGGGCTATGTAACGGGAATTATTAAAGGTGTCTCTGCGCTTATTGCATTCTTTTTAATACCCATAATATCATATTTTATGATTATTTACAGGACACGATATAAGAATATAACAAAAAATACCATATTAACCATACTTGGCGAGGATTACTTGGAGGTTTTTAGTGATATACACAGGGTAATACTGGGATATATAGTGGGACTAATTATCTTAATTGTAGTGGTTTCCGTTATATCATTTATTGGGCTCTATATTGTAGGGGTTAATTATGCTCTGCTTTTTGGCGTTTTTGGCGGCGTTCTGTACATAATACCCTATATAGGTGCTGCTCTTAGCTTTATACCGCCTATACTTGTTGCACTTTTGATGCATCACAGTATTTTAATGGCTATTGAGGTTATAGTGGTTCTTCTGTTTATTCATTTTATTTCTGGAAATATCATTGCTCCTTTTATATACTCTAAACAGTTGGATATAGATCCTTTGGCTGTGCTCATTGCTATTTTATTCTTTGGGGAGTTGTTGGGCGTATGGGGAGTGATTTTATCTGTTCCATTGCTTGGAATAATTATCATAAGTTATGAAAAACTGGTACCCATACTCACAAAAAGGAGAGAAGGTTGATTACATATAAAGAATCGGGCGTAGATATAGACAAGGGCAACAGGCTTGTCGATAATATCAAGAGTTTTTGTAAATCTTTACCGAGCGAAAATATAATATCTTCAATAGGCGGATTCAGTGCACTTTACAGCTTGGAAAATTTCGGAAGCGACATTGTTCTTTCTTCGGCAACAGACGGCGTGGGAACAAAACTTCTTGTTGCGCAGATGGCGGGTGTTCATAATAGCGTTGGAATAGACCTTGTTGCAATGAATGTAAACGATATTATAACAAATGGCACAAATCCTATATTTTTCTTGGACTATATATCGTATAGCGATTTAGACGATCAGATTTTATCGGATTTGATAAAAGGAATAACAAAGGGTTTGCAATTAAGCAATTCGGCATTGATAGGCGGAGAAACAGCTCAAATGCCGGGATTATACAAAAAAGGCGAATATGATTTGGCAGGATTCTGTGTAGGTATAGCAAATAAAAACGATTTAATAAAAAATGACATCAAAGAAAATAATTGCGTGATAGGGGTTTCTTCAAGCGGGTTTCATTCAAACGGATACTCTCTTTTGCGTAAACTGTTTTTTGAAGTTGCAGGATATAAAATAGATTCTCTGATAAACGGCAGAAATTTATCTGATATTTTACTTAAACCGACAAATATATATGTCAACCTGTTTAAAGATATTAAAAAATATACAAATGCTGCTGTCCATATAACGGGCGGTGGATTTTACGAAAATATTCCAAGGGTTTTGAACAAAAAATTTGATGTTATTATAGATAGAAATTCACTTCCTGAAAGGGAGGAGTTTGTCCTTGTTCAAGATATAGGGAAACTGAGCGACTATGAGATGTATAGAACATTCAATATGGGTGTAGGATTCTTGATTATAGCTGAGGAATCTAATAAGGATGTAATTATGAACTCAATAAAAAAACACAGTTTTGAAGCATATGACTTAGGTTACATCAAAAAGGGGAAGGGCGAGGTAAAAATTGTATAAGCTCGGTGTTTTGCTTTCAGGCAGAGGTTCAAATTTTTTATCAATTTTAGAAAATATACAATCGGGATACATAAAAAATGCTGAGATATCCGTTGTAATAAGCAATAAAAAGGATGCAAGAGGTCTTAGAATAGCTCAAGAAAACAATATAGATGCTTTTTACATTGAATATGATAATCCAAACAGAGCCTCGTATGATAGAAAGATTGCGGAAAAGCTAAAAGAGTACGG
>JAMOPP010000115.1 GCA_027064405.1 Desulfurellales bacterium | reverse complement strand
TGTTCTGTGGTGCATAACTGAGCTATATACTCAAATATAGCTATATCTTTTAAATCCAGCCATATCTGTTGCTCTTTTGGCTTATCTTTGTTATAATCCTTTAAAAGCTCCCATAAGGCTTTTTGCCTTATCGTTATAAACTCTCTCATTAATTTCCCTTTTTGATGAGGTTGTTATTTGGTCTGTAAGGCGATTTTATTGCACTCAATAGGCAGGTAGCGGCAAGCTTTTTTTAAAGCCTCAGACCTGCTTTTAGCCGCTAATACGACAGCTTTTTTCCCTGCCTCTATCTGATATAAGCCGTCGTCTAATTTATAGATTTTTACCTCAGCGTTTTTCATTTTTATCCTTTAACTTGCTTTGTCTTGTGAGTTAAATAAATCCAGCAAAAATTCTCTGCCGAGCTGTGTCCATTTTCTGTGGTAGATTACCTTGCCGTTATCCATTACTTCCTGCTTTATATCTTCATATCCTAAGTTCGCATAATCGGCTTTTAATACCCACGTTCCGTTAACTTTATATTGAATGCCGAGTTCTTCGAGTTTTTTATTCAGCTCGATTGCACTTCTAAAGCCGAGTTCCTTTGCTATTTCCGTAGCCGTATAGAGCTTTTTGGTATGGGTTAGTATAGTTACCTTTTCCTGCAGCTGTTTTAACTGTGTAGCGAGTTCTATAACTGTATCAGGGTTTGCTATAATTTCCTTAATCTTTTCAGGCGTTAAATAGCCGCCATACTTTCTTATAGCCGGTAACACTTCGCTTGTTACCCAGCGTTTGAATTTTTTAGCTTGAGGTAATTTGCTTTTTAAAATCAAGCTATATAAACCGCTTTCATTTATGACTATTGTCTTTTGACTGCCTGAGGGTGTAGCGATTTGCGACACCCTTTTATCTTCATCGTCAATATGTTTAGCCACAGCGTCCCTCGGGTTTGAGTATCCGAGTATTTTGCATATATCATTCGCTACAAACCAAGGCTCTCCAGATTCGTCTCTTAATGCCCTTATAGCTCCCAAATCGCCTTTGAATACTTTTATAAACATATCTTCTCCTTAATTTGCATATTTTCAGCTTTTAAAAAATTTTTAACAATACTGCAGTAAGTTTCCGGATGTTTCTTTTTCAATAATTCGCTCGCTTTTTTTATTCCCATAAGTTCATTGAGTTCGTCAATAGTTTGGTCTATAAACTGAAAAAACTCTTTATCGCTTTTAAATCTTGTATGGGATTTAATATTTGTATATGCGGGCTGAGGTATGAATATTTGCATTTCAGACTCCTTTGTTTGCCTCGTTAAAATCAATTTTCACATCGTTGTGAATAAGATTATCCACAGCCTCTTTAAAGCGGTTGCGGCTGCTGAAAATCCATAAGTGCCTAAGCTGTGATAAATTCACCCCCGTGAGTGCTTTAATCTGATTATCCGAATAGATTGACTTTTTTATAAATTCAGTCCCTAAGTAATGATTAACTTGTTTTTTGTAGTTCATTGTCCGCCTTTATCTGATACCTGACGTATTTGATTTGTTTGTATGCGTTGTTTAAAATTAAAAGCAGTGGCGGCTGGATAGTGCCGTTATCGTTTGTTTCCAGCCTTTCTAGCTCATTGATTTCATTTTTAAGCAGTGTTATATATGATTGCAGTTTTTTAACCTTAGCGTTCATTTAAAACCTTATAAATCTCTCAAATCAAACGTCATTTCTATTACGTCAGGCGAGTAGTAATAAACGGCTAAATCACTGTTACCGGCGTTAATACATCTGCCGTCATTTCTCATATCGAATATATGCAGGTCTTCAACCTCAAGTCCTCGTTTGTGTAATACCTTAACAGCTGTCGGATTGTTTTGGATTTTTCTTTTGATGTTTTGGGCACTGACCGAATAAGGAACAGAAGTTGCTTTTTATTGAAAAAAAGGTTATTCAATGAAAGTAGGTACAGATAAAGGTAAAAGATATAGACCATACAAAAGAATGAGTGATGAAGAAAAAG
>JAMOPP010000114.1 GCA_027064405.1 Desulfurellales bacterium | reverse complement strand
CTGTAGATAAACTATTCGCTTTTTATGCGGGCGAATATGTAATTGTTTAAGTAATTATCCTAAAACGGAGCTTTTTTCAAGTATAAAAATTGTATAAGTTTATATTTCGCACATTAAAACATTGCAATAATGTATGATTTCTCACCAAAACATAGGAAGCAAATATAAATTTTTAACATTGCGATTTTACAGAAAATATATAGAGAAATGCTCTAATCGTAGCTCTTTCTTATCTCTTCGTTACATAATGTTGTTTTTATTATCTCTTGCCATTCCTTTGAATTCCATGTTTTTAATCTGCTGTGTTCAATATAATATTTTTGAGGTATGGGATGTGTTCCGACTACAACGGGAATGTGATATTGAGATTCAATAAAATTTTTAAAATAGGCAATATGCGGACAGGGTGGATATCCTACAACAAAGCCTGTTGCAAAATGAATGGCTTCGACGCCGTTTTTTATCATTTCTTCGGGAGCGTATTCAATATTACCTCCCGGACAGCCTCCACAGCTTGTGTATCCTACTATCTCCAAAGATTTATTCTTGTCATAAATATCAAAAGCGCCTTCTCTATTATTCATAGCTCTAAAACATTTTCCACCTGCACAATTTTTATAACGCTCACATATAATTATGCCTATTTTCATCTTATTACCTCAACTAAATAAAAATAAATTTTTCGTCTCTATCGAAGAACTAATATCAGTATTTTTATATTTATGCAAGATAAAATATTTCGTATGCACTACAAAACAACTTGTAAATAGTGCATACGAATGACAAGTTTTAGATTTTAATGAAAATTTATATGAAAAACTTAACGATTTTGTGTAGCAAAGGAGACTCTAATTTTTGCATCATCCAGTCTTCAGCGACCATTTTATTCATCATAGAGAGTGTAGGGAATGCATGCTGAGTCATCATAATATCGAATAAGCTAATATTTTTCTGGATTGCTATAATCCACTCATGAATCATCTCGCTTGCAGATTCTCCGACTATAGTTACACCGTAAATTTTTCCCATCCTATTTGTAAGAACCTTGACAAATCCTTCAGGTTTACCATCTGCAACAGCTCTTCCGTAGGAGGCGTAGTTCTTTTTTACAATGGTATATTTTAAGCCTTTTGCATCTGCCTCTTTTTCCGTAAGTCCTACTTGTGCCACTTCGGGATCTGTAAATACAGACCATGGTACATAATATTTCTCTCTTTTCATTTTAATCGGGAGCGGATTGATAGCGTTCATTAGGGCAATCATACCCTGATGCATAGCGGCGTGGGATAGGAGGGCGTGTCCGTTACAATCGCCTACTGCATATATATGTTTAATATTTGTTCTTAGATATGAGTCAACAGTTATGCCTTTTTTATCAAATTTAACGCCGGCGTTTTCAAGCTTTAGTTTTTCTATATACGGTTTTCTACCCGTTGCTATGAGTATTTTATTGCCTTCAAATGTACCCTTGTCCGTATATGCATAAACCATACCGTCTTTTTCTTCTAATTTTTGTATGTTTGTGCTGTTGTATACCCCAATACCCTCTGATTTAAATTTTTCTTCCAGAACTCTACCGGCTTCTTCATCACCTGTAGGAATAAGATATGGATCCATCTGCATAAGGTTTACGGTTGAGCCAAGTCGTGAAAAGGCTTGAGCCATTTCTGAGCCGATTGCTCCTCCTCCGATAATTATGAGTTTTTCCGGTATCTCTTTTTGGTCAAATAGATTGAGGTTTGTCAATTTAACTTCATCCGAGAGTGTTTTTGCCCCAGGAATTGGCGGAATAAAAGGCTCTGTGCCGGTTGCTATAAAGATTTTTCTGGCATAATATTTTTCATCACCGACCTTCAAAGTATATTGGTCAATAAATTCAGCGTATCCTTCATTTAATACCAATGCTACTTTTTCAAAGGCTTTCATCATTTTTTTGCCGTTTATTCTTCCGACTTTTTCCCTAACAACACTTAGTGCTTCTTTAGCAGTGCTGGAAAAAGTTGATTTTATTCCGTATTTTTGTAGGTTTTGTGCTATTTTGTTTGCTTCTCCGGCTTTCAGAAGGGCTTTGCTTGGTATGCACCCGCAATTCAAGCACTCTCCTCCAACCTTTCTTTCCTCAATACCTAAGATATTTAGACCCAGTGCAGAACCCATAGCCGATATGGCCATACCCGCCGGGCCCATACCTATTACGATTGCATCAAATTTTTTCATAAAATCCCCCTAAAAATTTTACTCTTACCTTAGAATCTAAGATAAGAGATTTTATTATGCATATTTTCTTAAAAGAATCAATGCTTTTTAACTTTGTATACATTCAATATGAAATAAAATAACAATAACTAATAAACTAAAAAATTAAGAAAGATTACTAATCTACTCAACATTACCTTGAATATACAAAAATAATATTGTAAAATCAATACACGCTTTACGGTTTATTCTCTGTCGAAAGAGTAGTTGGGTATTTTGTTGCATAGAACAAGGTGGTTTGGCGTGTATGAGCAAATAAAATTAAGTGTGTTTATATAAGGAGGTTTTTTATGGTCAGTTATAAAGAGATAGGATTTGTAAATACGAAAGAGATGTTTAAAAATGCTATGGCAGGTCAGTATGCCGTTCCGGCTTACAATTTTAACAATATGGAACAGCTGCAAGCCATAATCACGGCTTGCACAATGACTCAATCTCCTGTAATTATTCAGGTTTCAAAAGGCGCAAGAAATTATGCAAATCAGACGTTGCTCAGGTGGATGGGGCAGGGAGCTGTTGAATTTATGAAGGAGTTGGCAAAAGAGCACAAATTAAAAGAGATACCAATAGCTATGCATCTTGATCACGGGGATAGTTTTGAGTTGTGCAAAAGCTGTGTGGATATGGGTTTCTCCTCCGTTATGATAGACGGAAGTCATTTGCCTTATGACGAGAATGTTGAGTTGACAAAAAAGGTTGTTGAGTATGCACATAAATACGATGTTACGGTAGAAGCCGAGCTTGGTGTTTTGGCGGGAATTGAGGATGATGTAAAGGCCAAAGAGCATACATATACAGACCCGGATGACGTTGAAGATTTTGTAAATAAGACAAAGGTTGATTCTCTTGCTATAGCAATAGGAACATCTCACGGGGCGTATAAGTTTAAGCTTAAAGAGGGTGAAGAGGTTCCGCCTTTAAGGTTTGATATTTTGGAAGAGGTTGAAAAGAGAATCCCGGGTTTTCCTATTGTTTTGCACGGTGCATCAAGTGTTTTGCAGGAATATGTAAAGACCATTAATAAGTATGGCGGGAATCTTGAAGGCGCTGTAGGTGTACCTGAAGATCAGCTTAGAAAAGCTGCAAAAAGCGCAGTCTGCAAAATAAATATTGATTCTGACGGCAGGCTTGTTATGACTGCAAAAGTCAGAGAGGTTTTATGGAATAAGCCTGAAGAATTTGACCCGAGAAAGTATTTAGGTCCTGCAAGGGAGGAACTGATTAAAATGTATGAAAGAAAAAATAATGAGGTTTTGGGCTCCGCTTATAAGGTTTAAAAAATAATTTAAGGAAATATCTATGGATAGCTTCACGAAAATTTTATTCGTTTCTATGTTTGCATTCGGCGTTGCAATGGGAGTTGTCTTTCCGCCGTTTGCATCCTTGTTTGTTGTTGTTATACCTAAGTATGCTTTACTTTTTAATGCTTCCTGCATTCTTGCCGGAATTATAGTCGGTTTAAGTAGCTTTTTAATAGTAAAGATGACAATCCTAAAACAGTTGAGGAGTATGTCAGAGGCTATAGGTAACATTGAAAAAAACGATTTAACGGTATCTATCAAGGATAAATCAATACTTTCATCTCAAGATGAGATAGGCCTTTTGTCAAATACATTTAATCTTTCCCTTGCATCTTTG
Organism: Desulfurellales bacterium; assembly: GCA_027064405.1. Taxonomy (GTDB): domain Bacteria; phylum Campylobacterota_A; class Desulfurellia; order Desulfurellales; family Hippeaceae; genus JAMOPP01. The sequence goes on along the minus strand of JAMOPP010000114.1, from coordinate 6,862 downwards.
AATGGTGTTATCAAGCAGATATTACATTTTGTAAATATTTTAAACAATTTATCGGGAAATATTATGAAAGATGCCAAAAGTATGCATTATACATCGGAGAGCACCTCAACTGCTTTGAATGAAATTAAGACGGCAATAGAGTATGCTTCAAATACCTATGAAGATTTTATAAACAATCTGCAGGGCGTAAAATCACGATTAAACGGTACAAGCACTATGTTTAGTGACAATATAGATGCAGTGGAAAAAAGCTTAACTTCAATGACAAATTTTTCTAACAAAATGTCTAAGGTGGCGGATGATATAGGTGAGTTAAAAGCGGTAATTAATAACATGGGAGGTATGGTTTCAACGGTAGATTCCATAGCGGAACAGACAAATCTTCTTGCTCTAAATGCAGCAATAGAGGCAGCGAGGGCAGGTGATGCAGGACGCGGTTTTGCGGTTGTGGCTGATGAAATTAGAAAACTTGCAGAGGATACGCAAAAATCAACAAACGATATATCTTCTATGATTGATACTTTAAATCATCGCTCTAACGAATTTTCTGAATCTGTTATCAATATTTCAAGGCAATCCTTAGAAAACAAAAAAGATGCCGAGATTGTTAAACAGGCTATCGGTGAAATGCAAGTTGAAATTACAACGGCAGATAAAGAGCTGGATAACTTTGTTTCAGGGCTTGAGGTGCTTTCTTCCGCTATATCGGAGATTGATTCTCAAGCAAAAGAGATTAATGCTTTTGCAGATGACAATAAACAAGCTGTAAAAAATGTTGCGGGAGAGCTTGAAAATCTTGCAAATGAAATTAATAATCTCCAAAACAGCGTAAATAAATTTAAAATTTAAGAAGGTTGTATATGAAAAAAATGCCCGAAGTGGTCAGAATGGAAGAAGCGCTTTCATTTGATTATCAATCTAATGGTAATTTCCATCTTAATTTCAAAACAAACTACGGTTTTATCAGAAGTTTGTGTATAAAAGGTATGGTTGATGATGTAAATAATTATGCCGATAATTTGAAGCGGTATAAAAACTTTGTTCAAGTCGGTATTGGCGGAAGTGCACTTGGCGCTACAGCCTCAATTGAGTTTTTGCAGGGTATTTATCACAATTTGGAAAATGAAAAGAAGTATTTTGTTTTGGATAATATAGACCCTGAGAGAATGAAATTTATACTATCGTTAGATTTTAAAGATACCGTTTTTCATATAGTATCAAAAAGCGGACAAACCACGGAGACCATATCTCAATTTTTGATTATCTACGAGAAGGTAAAAGAGTCATTGGGTAAAGATGCGGATAGGCATTTTATATTTACTACGGGGAAAAGCGGATTTCTAAGAGATTTTGGCAAAGAGCATAAAATAGATATGTTTAATATTCCGGATGAAGTTGGCGGAAGATACAGCATTTTTACGCCGGTTGCCCTTGTGCCTCTTGCATTTTTGGGCTTTGACATAGACTCCTTTATTGAAGGAGCAAAGGTAGCCGTAAGGGCATACAGAAACGGATGGAGTACCCCGAATGATTTTGCAGAGTTTGCGGTGGGAGAATGCAAAAACGGAAGAAATATGCTTGTTTTTTTTGCTTACAAAGACAGGCTTCTGAGTCTTGCAGATTGGTTTAGGCAGCTCTGGGCGGAAAGTCTTGGAAAAGACGGTAAAGGTCAGACGCCGATAAAGGCATTAGGCGTAACGGATCAGCACTCACAGCTTCAGCTTTATCAGGATGGTCCAAAGGATAAAGCATTTGTTTTTTTGGACAGTGTAAATCTGATTGATTTTGAGGTAAAAGAGGGCTACTTAAAGGGGCGGAAACTTGGTGAAATTATGGAAACAGAAAAAATTTCAACAATAAAGGCACTAACGGAGCATTCTGTTAACTGCACTCAATTTTTTATTAACAAAATCGATGAATTTCACCTCGGTGCCTTTTGTATATCACTTATGATTGCAACTGCAAAATCAGGTGAAATTTTAAATGTTAATCCGTTTAATCAACCCGGAGTGGAACTTGGAAAAAAATACACTAAAGAGGCGTTAGGTTTATGAAAAGCTATACAACGAAAATCTATTATGACGATACGGATGCCGGCGGAGTTGTTTACTATGCAAATTATCTGAAATTATGCGAAAGGGCAAAACAGGAGTTTTTTCTAAAAAAGGGATGCGACCTGTTTCGCCTGCACTACGAGGATATATATCTTATTGTAAAACATGTGGATGCAGAATACATTAAAAGTATTAAATTGGGCGATATTGCCGATGTTTTTGTGGAGGTTAAGAGCATTAAAAAGGCAAGTATTTTGCTTCACTTCGACATAAAAGTAGAGGATGAGTTGATGGCAAGCATTGATATACTTTCTGCTTCTATTAAAAAGGGCGGTAAATTGGTTCGTTTGCCGGATTGTGCCAAATTATTATAGAGCAAGATTGTTTATATTCGATGCGGCAAGGAAGGCTGTAGAAAAAGCGGCTTGGAGATTGAATCCCCCTATTGAGCCCTGAATGTCCATAATTTCACCTGCGAAAAATAGATTTTTGACAATTTTTGATTCCATATTCTTGGGATTTATCTCTTTTAATGCAATGCCCCCTTGCGTTATAAAGGCTCTGTCAAATGAGCATTTCTTTACATCCATTTCAAATCTAAAAAGTGTATCAAGTAGGGTGTTTAGTTCCTTTTTTGATATCTCTTTGGTATTTTTATCTATTTGGATTAGATAATCAATTGCTCTTTTGGGAAGGTAGTTTCTTATGTAATTTTTAATTTTTCCATTGTATTTGCGCATTTTTTTGATGAATTCATCCTCCGTGCATTTTACAAATTTTATATAGATGCTTGTTTTTTGAAAATCGTACTCCGATAGTTTTAAAATGGCAGGGCCACTTATGCCGAAATGCGTAAATATTATATCGCCTTTGGTTTTGACCTTTTTATTTTTTATTTTTATTGCAATATCTGTATCTTGCAAGGATATGCCCTGTAGATTTTTAACAATTCTATTATCGGAGCAAAAGGGCACTTCAAAGGGTTTAGGTTTTACTATTGTATGTCTTAGAGATTGAGCAAACCCATATCCGTCCCCCGTTGAACCTGTGGCAGGATAACTTCTTCCTCCGCAGGCAAGTAAAACTGTTTTTGAAGTGTATTTGCCTTTATCTGTTGTTATCGTAAAAATTCCATCTTTATTTTTAATATTAAGGACGCTTTCATATGCTTTAAACTCTATATTTTTCTTATTTTTTACGATTTTAAGCAATTTTTGTGCAAACTGTTTTGATTTTATATTTTTTAAAATTATTTTATCATTTTCGTTTGTAGTTTCTATATTTTGAGATTTTAAAAATTCAATTAGTTCATCTCTAAAAAATATTTTAAACGCATCCCTTAGAAACTGTCCGTTTTTACCATAAGCTTCGAGGAAGCTGTCAAAATTGATGGCATTTGTTATGTTGCACCTGCTGTTGCCGGTAATGGATAGCTTTTTTGCACCGGAGTTTTTATCAAAGATTATACTGTTTTTTAAATTGATATTTAATGCTGCAAAAAGGCCGCTTGCCCCGGCTCCTACTATTGCAACACTATGCATTTTTAAGGGTTCTTACTCTCTTTCTAAAAAAGGCGGCTTTAACCTTATTTTCTTCTACGCCTTCTCCCCTTTCATACATATATGCAACGGAATTCATTCCGTCTATGTCGTTTTCGTCAGCGGCTTTTGCAAAATAGTGAAAGGCTTTTTTTAAGTCTTTTTTTACGCCCTTTCCCGTATAGTATGCCCCTCCGAGAAAAAGCATTGCTTTTGTGTTTCCTTCCTCTACGGACTGCTCTATTAGCTTTAATGCTTCTTCTATGTTTCCTGTATCAAAATACAATATGCCAAGATGGAAAACGGCAAAGTTGTTTTTATTTTCTATGGCTTTTTTGAACCACTTTTCGCTTTTTGCAACATCTTTATCAACTCCGATGCCGTCTCTGTAGATAAGCCCCAAGTTGTTCATTGCCGAGGAGTCGCTTTGAGCTGCTTTTGTAAACAGCTCAATAGCTTTTTCAGTATTTTGTTCAACCAATTTGCCTTCAAGATAAATTGTGGCAAGTATGTTCATTGCAGCATTATCGCCGTTTTCGGACGCTTTTTCATACCAGAATACGGCTTTTGAAGGGTCTTTATATTTCTTATTTTCATAATATATATCGGCTAATTTTCTCATAGAGGACGCATTTCCCATAGCCGACTCTCTTAAATACTCCTGCATTAAAGCTGAAATATCTTTTTCTTCCATTTTACACCAAGTCTATTTCAGGATTACTGTCAATAAGACCCTTATCGTAAGCTTCGTTTAATAGCAGTTTGCAGGCTTTTAAACCCGATTCTCCCATATCCACGGTTAAATCATTTACATACATACCTACAAATTTATCGGCTAAGCTCATATCCATGCCACGGGCAAAATTTAGTGCATAAGCCACAGCTTCCTTTCTGTACTTTAAGGAGTATAAAATGCTGTCTTTTAGAATTTCAGATATACTGTGCATATCCTCTTTGAATTTTCTGTGAATCGAATTTACACCGAGAGGAAGGGGAAGCTGCGTTCTGTCAAACCACCACTCTCCCAAATCTATTATCTTTTTGAGATTCCTTTTAGAGTATGTAAGCTGTCCTTCATGTATAATTAATCCGGCATCAACTTCACCCGATTCCACCGCCTCAAATATTTTATCAAAAGGTATAACCTTTATATTCAAATCTTTACCGAGGATGAGTCTTAGTTCTAAATATGCACTTGTAAGAGTGCCTGGAACAGCTATAAGCTTGTTTTTAAGTTTGGATATTGACATCTCCTCTTTTGCAACAACAACAGGTCCGTATTTATACCCCATACTTGCCCCGCTTGATAAAACTGCATATTTATCAGCTATTGTAGGATAGGCTGCAAGGGATATTGCTGTAATATCAAGTTTTTCGTCAATAGCCATCTCGTTTAGCGTTTGTATGTCGTGTAGTATCTGTTCAAATTTATAACCCTTTGTATCTATAGCACCTTCGCTGTTGAGTGCATAAAACATAAAAGCATCGTCAGGGTCAGGGCTGTGTCCGAGTGTAAGTAATTTTTTATCTTCCATTGAAAAACTCCTTTAAAATAATTTTCTAAAACATATGATATATCTTTCGATTGTTTAATTCAATAATTTTAAACATCCCAATCCAATATTCTATAAGATATAGCTTCTTTTATATGCTTAGCTTTTATTCTATCCTGATTATCTATATCTGCAATTGTTCTTGATATTTTCAATATTTTTGAGTAGCTTCTTGCTGAAAAAGCAAATTTGTCCATAGTAAGTTGTAGAATCTTGCTCGATTCTTCGTCTAATTTGCAATATTGCTTTAAATCTTTTTCGCTCATCTGTGAGTTGTAGTTTACGCTTTTACTGTTTTTGAATCTTGTTTTTTGTATATCCGCAGCCTTTTCAACTGTATTCTGTAACTCTTTTGACGAAACTTGAGGGTATAAGTCACTTGTCATTTCCTCATAATCTATTTCAGGTACGCTTATTTGCAAATCAATTCTATCAAGTATGGGCCCTGATATTTTTTGTCGATATTTCTTGATTTGTGCGATTGTGCAACTGCACTCCTTTTTCTTTGAGCCGTAGTATCCGCAAGGGCAGGGGTTCATAGCAGCTATAAGAAGAAAATTAGCAGGATATGTAATTTTTGCGGATGCCCTTGAAACCGTTATACTACCATCTTCCATAGGTTGACGCAAAACCTCAAGAACATTTCTTTTAAATTCCGGAAACTCATCTAAAAAAAGTATGCCGTTATTTGCAAGGGTTATTTCTCCGGGAGTTGCGTTTATGCCTCCACCTATCAAACTTACATCGCTTGCGGTATGATGCGGAGCACGAAAAGGCCTTTTTATAACTACAGGATTGTCTTTGTTAAGCAGTCCTATAACGCTGTATATCTTTGTGGTTTCCAATATTTCGTTTTCATTCATCTTGGGCATTATTGTTGTTATTCTTTTTGCTATCATACTTTTACCGACGCCGGGAGGACCTATAAATAAAATATTATGAAATCCGCTTGCAGCTATCTGTGCCGCTCTCTTAACTTTTAGCTGACCCTTGACATCTGCAAAATCTATATCGTACTTATTGTGATTAGAATATAAACTATTAATGTCTATTGCTTTATGCGGTATTTCTTTTTTGCTTTGTAGAAAATTTATGACATCCGAAAGAGATTCAAAGCCAACTGTTTTTGCTCCACTTATCGCTGCCTCATCTTTATTGTCTTTGCTTACTATCAAACATAGGTTATTTTCTCTTGCAAGAACAGCTATCGGAAAAATTCCGCTTATTCCCCTTAAATTTCCGTCAAGTGATAATTCAGCGGCAAAAATGTATCCTTTTGTGTCAATCTCTATGCCGGCAATAATCGATAATCCAAGTGCAATTGGTAAGTCAAACCCTGAGCCGCTTTTTTTTAAATCTGCCGGAGCTAAATTAATTATTATCTTTTTAGGAGGGATTTTTATTCCGCTGTTCAGAAGAGCGTGTATAGCCCTATCTTTACTTTCTTTTGCAGCTCCTTGAGCCAATCCTATTATGTTTATTGCCGGAAGCCCCCTTAGAGAATCAACCTCTATTTGGACTGTATGTGCATCTATGCCAACGACTATAGCACTTGTAAGTTTGGCAAACATTATCTCGTTTTTACGGAAACCGTAGGTGAACTTGCACTTTCTTGCCCGTACTTATCAACGGATTTTACCCAGTAATAGTATGTAGTATTTGGAGATACTTGTTTGTCTGTATATTGAGTTTCTTTTGTTTGCGCAAGTACTTTGGC
>JAMOPP010000113.1 GCA_027064405.1 Desulfurellales bacterium | reverse complement strand
TGTAGGCTATTTTTTTTGTCAAATTTCGTTTTTTTTATTTGCACAATGTGTAACAATGTGCTATGCTTAAAAAAAATAAGGAGTTTTACAAATGAGGCTTCAAGTTGTTAAGTCTAAAAATGCATCCTCTCTATATATTGTTAAATCTATTTATGAAAACAAAAAGCGGACATCTAAAGTTGTTGAAAAGCTTGGAACTATTGCTGAACTCACAAAAAGGTTGAAGGGTGAAGACCCTATAGAGTGGGGTAAGCAATATGCAAAAAAATTGACGCTAGAAGAAAAAGAATTAAGAAAAAAAGTTATAGTTGAATATTCACCTATTAAAGAAATTTCCAACGGACAACGTGTTTTTAATGGTGGATACTTATTTTTACAACAGATTTATAACTCACTAGGGTTGGACAAGTTGTGTAAGAAAATATCATCTCATTATAAGTTTAGTTATAATCTAGATGCTGTTCTATCTCGTCTAATTTATGGTCGAATAATTTATCCCTCCTCCAAATTAGCAACTAGCGACTTAGCAAAAACTTTTATTGAAAAGCCTGACTTTGAACTCCAGCATGTGTATCGAGCTCTTGAAATACTGGCCAAAGAAGGTGATTTGATTCAATCCTCTGTTTACCAAAATAGTTTAAAGTTTCACAACAGGAACACAAGGATTCTTTATTATGACTGTACCAACTATTTTTTTGAAATCGAGAGTGAAGCAGGTTTAAAACAATATGGAATTTCAAAGGAACATAGGCCAAATCCGATAGTTCAGATGGGACTTTTTATGGATGGTGATGGCATTCCTATTGCTTTCAATATTAATCCAGGAAATATGAATGAACAACTTACAATGCAACCACTTGAAGAAAAAATTCTAAAAGACTTCAATTTATCAAAATTTATAGTTTGTACAGATGCGGGACTTTCTTCTGAAAGTAATAGACGATTTAATGACTATGGGGGAAAAGCATTTATTACCACTCAATCAATTAAAAAACTTAAAAAGCATCTGAAAAAATGGGCCATTGCAAGTGACGGATGGCACCTTCTAGGAAGTTCTAAATCCTATGATATCAATAAAATTGAAGAAGAGGCCAATAAAGAAAGTATATTTTATAAGGAACGTTGGATTAAGGAAAATGGTCTAGAACAAAGGCTTATCATCACTTATTCTATTAAATATAAAAACTATAAACGTAAGATTAGAGAAAAACAAATTGATCGTGCAAAAATAGCTTTAGAAAAAAATCCTTCAAAGATTAAAAAATCAGAACCAAATAATTACAAACGCTTTATACAACAAATATATTGTACTCAAGACGGTGAAATAGCAGAAAAAAATGCTATTAGTATAAACAATGATGTCATCGAAAAAGAAATGATTTATGATGGATTTTATGCGGTCTGTAGCAACCTTGAAGGCAATGTTGGTAAAATAATCGAAATAAATAAAAGACGATGGGAAATAGAAGAATGCTTCAGAATAATGAAAACAGAATTAAAGGCCAGGCCTGTTTTTCTGAGTAGAGATGACAGGATTAAGGCACATTTTCTGACATGTTATTTAGCGTTAATCGTATACAGATTGCTAGAAAAACAATTGGATAATAAGTTCACATGTCGTGAAATCTTATCTACACTTAAAAATATGAACTTTATACGTGTGAGAGGCGAGGGGTATATTCCTGCTTATTCAAGGAATTCTATTACAGATGCGCTCCATGATAAGTTTGGTTTTAGAACTGATTATCAAATAATTACAAACAGGCAGATTAAAAAAATTATAAAATCAACAAAAATATAAAACATTACTCACTTTTTTACAAATCTAGAGTGCCTCTTAAGTCTTTCTCCAAAGGCATAAGAGGCTGTTTTTTATTGTCTCAACTGTCAAAGACAGGACCGTAAATCTGTTCCCTGTTCCAGAAGATGTGTCGCAAAACTATGCCGTAACATGTGTGGAGTAACTGTTTTTCTTATTCCTGCCTTTTTAGCTGCTTTCCTCAAAATATTTGCTATGCTTGTCG
>JAMOPP010000112.1 GCA_027064405.1 Desulfurellales bacterium | reverse complement strand
CTACATTAACTTCTATAACAGAAAAAGGCCTCACAGCAGTTTGAACTACAAAACACCTATTGAATTTGAAAGGAGTCTTGCTATAATATGATTAACCAGATACTCTCATTAAAAAAGTTTCAGGAATAGGGGCAAGGCAGGGGGTATTATTACGGTGCAAAAATAGTAGAAACTGCCGTCCGTAAAGAAGGCGAGCAAAACATCCTTTCCCTTCCGTATGCAAAATTCAGGGATTACGCTGCAGAGTATTTTGAAGAGTAAAGTCTTTAAATCTTAATAACCAAGAATAGGCCTCTTGGAACCATCTTTCCCCCTGTTTATTATATGATACAGATAATTATTTTCGATGAAAAGAATAATAAACAGGATAATTAAATAAGTTATACAGATATATATAACATACAGCATTATAGCAGGTTTTATCACTGTTTTTCCATTCGTAATCATTGATGTGACTGACTATTTTATCTATAATGCCGGGGGCATCCTTTGAAGAAGCATCGTCAAACACAGTCTTATCTTTATCATTTTTATCTTTAGATTCGCCAATTTTCATTTCTTCCGCAATTTCGCTCAATATGTTTTTTATGAAATCCTTATTCCCACATTTCCTGTTCGACAAATTCTCTTTGAAATCTTCAAGTAGTTTTTTCGTTATATCCAATTTCTCTTTACAGGACAAACTTTCTATTACCCTTCTTACAAATATGCACAGGTATTCTTTCTCTTCTTTTTCATCGATATCTTTTGTAATCCAAACGGATTTCCAAGCGTCAATAAATTCTTTATCGAAGCCTGCGTAATCGAGGTATCTTTTTCTATATCGAAATTTGTCTTTAAAATACCATGTATAAAGTTCAATTAATTTAGATGTTAAAAAAATTATGCCAATAATAGAGATTAATAAAAATTCTATTGCAGTATAATTAAGATTAGGAGAAGAACAAGAAGAGTGATTAGCAAAGAAAAGCAATGGCACAAATGTTGCAGCTATGTATAATACAAAAACATAGGGATTCAGTAAATATTTCAAGAATACTTGAAAATCTAAAGACATAAAATCTTCGTTTTTATTATTCCCATTCCCGTAAAGGTTGCTCAAAGTAGCAATACCAATTGGAATCATTAATGTAATAATTGCAATAGTAATACTTGTTAGTACTAAAGTAGCGTCTTTATTCATTAGCAATAAATTACCATGAAATTCAAACAACCAGGCAAATAAAGAGAACAAAGTATATATTACTAAAATCGAAAATAGGTGTTTAATCCTTGGTTTAAAGAATTTAGATGGCAGTAGTGACAAAAGAAATACAATTAGCAACCCTGCAATAAACAAAGGGAAAATTATATAAACATATTTTTGTACAAAAAAGTTCAAAAATTTAAGAATATAATTCATTTTGTGAGATGTAAAAATTACCAATAATATAAACATCATAATAAATGAAATAGATCCGATTATATACTCTTTCAGAAAATGAAATTTAAATATATCGTATAACAAGAAATCGCCGGATAAAGAAGATTTTTTAATCCATTTTAAATTTTTTCCACATTTCCACGCATTTCCGGTAAGACCCGGACATTCGCAATGTGCAGGTTTTTGAGTAGTTTTGCTCTGCCCTTTGCCGTCAGCCATTCGCCGCCTCCTTTTTTAAGAGTGAGATATATCTTAAAAAAACGGTTTATTCAAAACAGCACTGCAACTTTTGGTGCGGAAGGGGGGACTTGAACCCCCAAGGGCTTATCGCCCACTGGGACCTGAACCCAGCGCGTCTGCCAATTCCGCCACTTCCGCTTACTTCTTTTCCTTAATAATCAAGGAGAAAATAGCAGGAGATTTCTTCGAGTTTTTCCTGAACAGTTTTTTAACTGCCTTTTCTATCTCTTTTTCTACTTCGTCCTGCCGTTTTATTTTAGCAAATTTTTCCACAGTTTCAACCACTTTTTGCTTAATTGCTTTTACAACTTCCCCTTCCGTTCCCTTGGAAAGCATTATCCCGCGCGTCTCAACGTGAACGGGCTTTTTC
>JAMOPP010000111.1 GCA_027064405.1 Desulfurellales bacterium | reverse complement strand
TGTCAATAAAAATAATGCCCATAATATTTTAATTACGCCAATGGTGCTTGCAAACGACAATAAAACTCTTGCCAACTACATAGGCGCTTTGCTTCATAGTATAGGCGGATGTGCTATTAGCGCCGATGAGTGCGATTTATCAAAAGTTAAAGAATTAAAGATTGGTAATGATAATACCACAAGCGAAGATAAAGATATTGTAAAAATAGTGAAAGAAACTATAGCAAAAAGCGATAATGTGAGCTATGAAGTTTTTATGGAAGGAAAAGATGGTGATGTTATAATTCATAAAAGCACGATAGACAACAACAGTGCGCAATTTTACGGTCAGGCAACAGAAAACGACGATAATGACTCTACAGTCAATGATAATTCTACTGATGATAACAGTAATATAGATGATGATAATTCTACAAACATAGATGATGATTCTACAAATGATGGTGGAACAGTAAATTTAGACAATGCGTCCTTCTTAGGTGTATCCGATGACTACAAAACATTATTAGTAAGCAAATACAATAAAAAGAGTGGAAATCTTTATATAAGGTCTTTAACCCAAGATGATTGGGTAAAACTTCATCTAAAAAGCATATATAAAAATGTCGTATTTCAAGACAACAACGGCAATATTTACTTTATATCACCAAATATAATGATTTATCCTTATGAAGACGCAGTAAACAGCGAAGACCACGCATCAATATTGTTTAGAAACTATGGCAACTCAGTAACCTATGAGAATATGCAAGAAGGTAACTATTCTATATTGAGCATAGGCATAACGGGTCCAAAAGTAGGAACAGCAGAAATTACAAAAACTAACGGCTTAAAAGGTCAATGGACATTTAATTCTACAGACGGAACAAACGATAAAGGAACTTGGGAATTATCAAGCAACTTAAGACGTGTAATTGTAACACACGAAAACGGTTCTCAAGATAACAGCTCTATCTTTTTAAAACCGTCTTATACCGAAAACGACAGGTCAGGATTCTTGGTTCTTCCCGATGTTGACACAAGCGACATAAACAGTGTTTACAGTTATAATATTACTTTAGGTTTATTGAAGAAAAAATTGACTGCCGATGAGATTATTGGAACATATTACAGCTACAGAGCAAAAGGAGAAGATTTGGATATAGAATGTTACGGAAAAACAACAATCAGTAATCAGAACGGTAAGCTAAAATTCAATTATCAAGACGGGTGGTGTAGTGATGGTGCAGAATTAGACACTATTTCAGGCGATATTGTGCTAAACCCGAAATTTGACAACTTATTAAATAGTATTTCCGGCAATACTCAGATGAATTCGAAAATTAACAGCACAGAACTAACAGGATTTGCGCTTGTAAAGATAGGTCAAAATGGATATAATATGCTTACAGTCAATAGCGGTGATATTATTTTTTATGGCTCAGGAACAGACAATGCGGATGATGCTTTTACGTTTCTCATAGGCGCACCACAGGCTTTAAAATAACCTTTTCTACGTTCTTTCTCTCTTCAACGGCTCGCCAATTTGGTTGAGCCGTTTTTTCTCTTCTCCTTTTCACCCATCCACCCATCTACCCATTAACTCATTCACTCATCAACTCATCCACCCAAATTGATATATTTAAACAAATATGACTGCTGGATAAAATAATTAAAATAACCTATAGAATATAATAAAATATAAGTTTAAAACAGCTTTCCTATCTTCCTAAAGCCATACAAGTAAAGTATGCTGCCCAATACCAAAACACCTGCAAAGTACTGCCATAAATCGATGAAGCTTGTGCCTCTAAAAAATATACTTTCACAACCTTCAATATAATACCTTAACGGAGAAAGCAGTGATAACTTCTCTAAAATCGGATGCATCGCATATACAGGCGTCCAGGCACCGCTTAAAAATATCAGCGGCATCATAATTAGCATAGAAAGCTGCGCCGTCTGCATCATACTATTTGAGACAGAAGCGATAAATAATCCTATGCCTGCGCTGGTAAAGGCATAGAAAAATGTCAAAAGCAGAAAGGCAAGAA
>JAMOPP010000110.1 GCA_027064405.1 Desulfurellales bacterium | reverse complement strand
GATTTTTTGAGCAACCTCTTTTAGTGTGTCTTCGTCTTCTATTGAACCATCACTGCCCGGCACCGTCGGTATTTCAAATTTGTTTAGTATTGATTTTACCTTTGCTTTATCTGCAAGGTTTTGCATAGTGTTGGCATCCGGTCCGATAAACGTAACACCCAAATCTTTGCATATATCCGAAAATGTAGGATTTTCAGATAGAAATCCATATCCCGGATGCACTGCATCACAGCCTGAATTAACGATTGCCTGGGCAACATTTGATAGATTTAGATAGCTGTTTTTTGCGCCTTCAGAGCCTACGCATATTGATTCATCGGCAAACCTTACATGCATCGAATCTTTATCGTCAGTGGAATATATTGCAACCGTTTTAATTCCTAATTCTTTTGCGGCTCTTATAATTCTTAAAGCTATTTCCGATCTGTTTGCTATTAATATCTTTTTAAACATAATTTTTTAATCCAATTTTTTTACTAAAAATAAAGGCTGGTCAAATTCCACCTTTTCGCCGTCTTTAACAAGCACTTTTTCTATTGTGCATGGAAACTCCGCTTCCAATTCGTTCATTATTTTCATAGCTTCAAGAATGCAAAGCGTATCTCCCTTTTTTACAGAATCGCCAATTTCAACATATGGAGGAGATGTTGGTGACGGAGCTTTGTAGAATGTAGCCACCATAGGTGATTTTATCTCTGTCAAACCATCATTCTGCTTTAATTCTGTGTTTGCATCCGAAGATTCTTCAGTCGTTTGAATCTGTTGTTGCGACGAAACCTGAACCTCCGGCAGAGAACCGGTTTGTGTTATTATATTTTCAGACACAAAAGCCTCTTTCTTTTTTAGCACAAGATGCACATCATCATCCTGATATTCAAATTCAACAACCTTGCTTTCTTCAAGCGCTTCCATTAAATCTTTTATAGTTTTTAAATCCATATCCTCTCCTTTTTTAAAAATTTTTACTTCCTTTTTTTATCATAATATAAATTAACCGATATTTCAAATATTAAACCTCACAAAAGCGCCTCCTCTCATCTTAGAAAAATTAGCATTATATAAAATTATTGTAAAGTGCTATTTTTGGGAAAATGCTTTTTGTTTATAATTTTTAGATAAGATTTTTTGTTTTAATATATTCTACTATTTTATGAACAGTCTCCTCATGTGTTGCGGAGCTGTTTTCTATCGTAAAGTCTGAATATTTACCATACAAAATATTCCTTTCGTCGTATAAATCCGAAAATGTCTGGTGTTTGGCTTTTGCTATACCCCTTTTATCAAAATCTTTTACCCTTTTTGTTAAGGTGTCAAAATCAACTTTTAGAAATATGACATAAGAAATATTTTTTAGATGGAGCATAGATTCATTTTCATATACGGCGCTTCCCCCTGTTGCTATAACATTTTTTGAGCTGTTTATACTTAAAATAGTGTTTTTTTCAATTTCTCTAAGTTTCATATACCCCTTTTCATCAACTATATTCTGGAGTGTTGTTTGATACATCTTTTGAATTAAAATATCGGTATCAATAAAATCAAAAGAGAGCTGTTTTGATAGAATCACACCTATTGTGCTTTTTCCTGAACCCGGCATACCTATCAAAGTTATATTCTTTTTCATATCTTAAACTATGCTCAAAATTTTAATATATCCGTATCTGAAAAGTTCTATGGAAAAGAGAAAAAATATTATGGAGGATATCGTGTTTATAACATAAGAGGTTTTACGACTCAGCATTGTCTGTCTAAAAAAATCTGTTGCAAATATAACAACGGTAAAAGCAAGGATAATACCAAAAAACAGTGAAAACAGACTAAGTGCAAGATTCCCTTTATCAACAAAAGGCACTAAAACGGCACTAAAAAAGATAATAGCCTTTGGATTTGATAAATTAACATACAAGCCTTTTTTATATAAGTTTTTTATGTTCATATCTGACATTTTGCTCTCTTGTTTTCTGTTTATAAAAATATTTCTTGCAATGTATAAAAGATAAATTCCGCCAAGTAACGATATTGCAATTTGGAAATAT
>JAMOPP010000109.1 GCA_027064405.1 Desulfurellales bacterium | reverse complement strand
TGGTATGATTAATAAGATTAAATCTAAGGGTGTAGCCTTGAAACTGTCTCATTTAAGGCAGGTTTATCTTCCTGAAAACTCAAAAAGCATACCCAACGATTTTGGCACGGCAAGCGGTATATTATTAAAAATAAACAGGGCTTATTTTATATCAATGCCCGGGGTTCCAAAAGAGATGAAGCCTATGTTTGAAAATTATGTTTTGAACGAAATTAAGGCTCTGTTTCCTTACGCAAACCGTTTTAGGTATGATTTAAAATTTGTAGGTGTCGCAGAATCTGATGCCGATGATTTTCTTAATGATTTGGATACTAAAGGTGTTGAAATTATTTTAAACGCTATGGAAGGAGAGCTTGCCGTACGATTGTTTTCCAAAGATAAAGAAAAATTGGATAAAATCAAAGATGCGTATGACAAAAGATTTAAAAATAAGATGTTTAGCATAAAAAACGAAACAATAGAGGTGGTTGTGGATAAACTCCTTATTGATAGAGGATTAAAACTTGCCATTGCCGAAGATTTTACAGGAGGCTATTTAACTTTGTTGATGTCGGACAAAAAATCGTTTTTGCACTCTTATGTGGGCTCTCACAGTTTTTTGGATATTAAAAATAAAGTTGGTGATAACGATGTTCTTATTTTTCCATCTGATTTGCAAGGAAATAAATTTAATGTAAGTATTTTATACAAAAATAGTTTAAAAAAGATTGATGTTAAATATTTTGGTAATTCAAATTTTCTTCAGAAATCCGCTTCAAAGAGGGCGCTCGGCGCCTTGTATGAAATTTTAAAACTTGATTTTAAGAAATAAAGTTTTTATTATTGTCCACGAAAAAGGAGAGTGAAATGGAACTTGAAGTAAAAATTTATAATGACCCTATATTGCGAAAAAAGGCAAAAGATGTTAAGGAAATAGACGATAGAATCATAAAAATTTTGGATACAATGAAGGATATTATGTATCAAAAACAGGGCATAGGTCTTGCGGCTGAACAGGTTGGATTAACCGAGAAACTTGTGGTTATAGACTTAAGACCAAATGGTAAAAATGAGCCGATAGAATTGATTAATCCTGTTATCTTAGAATCTGAGGGTGTGTATGAAGAGCACGAAGAAGGGTGTTTAAGCGTGCCGGGGTATTATGGAAGCGTTAAAGACAGAAAACAGGGCGTTAAGGTTAGGTATTTAGATAGAGATGCAAATGAACAAATCATAGAAACAGATGATTTTTTAAGTGTTGTGCTCCAGCACGAGTTAGACCACTTAAACGGGGTTTTGTTTATTGACAGGATGTCGTATGCAAGGAGAATTATGTTTAAAAAGCAGTGGAAAAAAATGCATTCCAAGAGAGGCGAGGTATGAGAATCTTATTTTTCGGAACAAGTGAATTTGCATTAGAGCCTTTAAAAGCTTTACATAATTCACATTTTGAGGTTGTGGGTGTGGTTACTACGCCGGATAAACAGGGCAAAAGAGGCAAAAAACTAATAAAACCTCCGGTAAAAATAGTGGCTTGTGAATATTCTTATGAAGTTTATCAACCTGAAAGTCTAAAAACCGCTGAGGCATTTGAAAGAATAAAGCGGTTCAATGCTGATATATTTGTTGTTGTTTCTTACGGTAAATTTTTGCCGTCAAACATAGTTGAGCTTCCTAAATACAAAGCTGTAAATATACACCCTTCTCTTTTGCCGAAATACAGAGGGGCGTCGCCGATTAATTATGCTTTACTGAATGGTGATAATTATACAGGTGTTTCCATTATTGAGGTAACGGATAAAATGGATGCAGGTAGGGTTTATATGCAGTGGCTTGAGAAAATCAATTTAAATGATGATTATGAATCGCTGCATAACAGGCTTTCCGCTATAGGTTCGAAGATGCTTATTTGCGTTTTGGATAGTATATCTTCGGGTAATGCAAATGTTAAGTCGCAGGATGAATCTATGGCAACATTTACAAAAATTATAGACAAAAAAGACGGCGCTATCGATTTTCAGAATGAGGATGCCTCTCGTATAATCAATAAAATAAGGGC
>JAMOPP010000108.1 GCA_027064405.1 Desulfurellales bacterium | reverse complement strand
TCCGCTTTATTTATTTCAAAGGAAATGATGAGGTAAGCGATAAAAAGCTTCAAAAGGTGTTAAAGATAAAAGCATATAATATATTAAATAAAGACTTGATTAATCAGACAATTAATCAGATGATGGGAATATATGCATCTAAGGGTATGTATCTAACAAGAATAAGCTACGAAGTTAAACCCTTAAAAAATAACAGGGTCGATATAATATTTGAAATAAAAGAGAGTAAGGAAACAGTCATTAGAGATATTAATATCATAGGAAATAGCAAGATTGATACGGATGATTTGACAGATAAATTTAGCAATCATAAGAAAAAAGGTCCATATGTTTTGACATTTTTACCCTGGTTTTATACAGGAAAGCTAAAAGTAAACGATATTGAGGGTGATGCTCAAAAAATTAGGGATAAGTATCTTTCCGAAGGGTATCTTGATATTAAAGTCAGTGAACCTATGGTGAATGTTGAGCCTGATACGGGGAATATCCATATAGATTTTTCATTGAAAGAGGGAAAGCAGTATATATTGAAATCTTTGTCATTTAAAAATATCAAGCCGTATACCGAGCAGGAGCTTAAAGACTCTATGAAATTAGAGTTAAATAAACCCTTTGACGTTGTTGCGCTCAGAAGGGATATAGATAAACTAACCGATATGTATGGAGATAAAGGCTATGCTTTTGCCGATATAAATCCTGACATAAAGAAGAAGAAAAATGATGCATATCTAACGCTTATAGTCGATAAAGGACCAAAGGTTTACATAAATAGAATAACAATTGTGGGTAATACAAAAACTCACGATAATGTAATAAGAAGAGAGCTGAGGTTAAAAGAGGGTGATTTGTATTCTTCAAGTAAATTAAAACGCTCAAAGATGAAAGTCAACAAACTTAATCTGTTTGAGAATGTTAAAGTATCGACACAGAGAGTGGGGAAAAACAGGGTTGATATGAAGGTTGTTGTTAAGGAAAAGCCCACGGGTATGCTGAGTCTCGGTGTTGGGTACGGTTCCTACAATAAGATAAGCGGTAAAGCTTCGGTTTCCGAAAGAAATCTTTTTGGAACCGGTATCTTCGGGAAATTATCTGCAAATGTGGGTGCGAAAACTACTTTGTTTGACTTAAGTCTTGTAGACCCCTGGGTGTATGACAGACCTATATCCGTAGGTGTGGATTTGTATCATCAAAAATATGAAGGTTATGATTATACTGAAAAGACAACGGGTTTTGGCTTGACTGTTGCAAAGAGATTTTGGGATGATGATCTTTCTATAGGCTCTAAATATTCGCTGAGCTTTAGTGATATATCGCTCGATACGGATGACCCCGGGTATTACTTAAAAGAACAGGAGGGTAAGCATACGGAAAGCGCAATGGAACCCTTTATTTCGTATGATACCTTAGATAACTCGGTATTTCCGACAAGCGGTGCAAGAGCAAGAGAATCGTTCAGGTTTGCAGGTTTGGGCGGAGATAGAAAGTATATTAAAAATACCGTTAATGCGGAATATTTTCATATATTGCCTCTTGGTTTTATAGGTCACATAAAAGGTGAAACGGGCTTTGCAAAAGGTATGAGTGGCAAGGATGTTCCTGTAAACAGAAGATACTTCTTGGGAGGAATAAATTCGCTAAGAGGGTTTGAGACAGATAAGGTTTCTCCAAAAGATGAGGATGATAATTACATTGGCGGAAATAGAGAGGTTCAAGCTTCTGCTGAGCTTATTTTCCCAATTCTGGAATCCTTAAGGTTGTATGGTGTTGCTTTTTATGACATAGGAAATAACTGGTTGGATAAATATGATTTTTCAGATTTAAGAAAAGATGCCGGTATGGGTATAAGATGGATATCGCCACTTGGACCTGTAAGAATAGAGGTGGGTCACAATTTGGATAAAAAAGACGGAGAAAAGAGTACGGTGTTTCAATTTTCTATGGGAGCACTGTTCTAATAAAAAAAGGAGGGGTTATGAAGAAGTTTGGTTTAATGATTTTTGTTTTGTCGATTTCTTTACTGATTGCACAGGGTTCCTATGCTTCTAATATTGCTACTGTTGATTTAAATAGGGTTATGCAGGATAGTAATGCAGGTAAGAGTGCCAAAGCATCCATAGAAAGACTTGTTGAAGCAAAAAAAGTTGTTATTAATCGTAAAATTAAAGAGATAAGTAAGTTGTCCGATATGCTTAAAAGCGGAAAACTAAGTGCAAAAGAGAGGGATAGACAAAGGGATCTATACCAGGAAAAGGTTAAGGCTCTTCAAAGGTATAAAACTGATGCCGCAGACGAAGTTAGGGCTAAAGAGAGGGAAATGTCCAATAATATTATAAGCAGTGTTGTTGATATTATCAAAAAATATGCAAAAGCTCATAAAATAGATGCTGTTATGGAGATTCATAACGGCGGTTTGATATATTGGAACGATGCGAATGATATAACTAAAAAGATTGTGTCTATATATAACAAAGAGTACGCTAAATCCGGAAAATAGGGACGATTATGAAATTAAGTGATATTGCTCAAATCATAGATGGCAAGGTTGTAGGAGACGCCTCTTTGGATATTGTTGGCGTAAATGCCATAGAATCTGCCAAAGAGAATGAGGCTACATTTATATCAAATCCTAAGTATGCAAAGTTTTTATCTCAGACAAAAGCGGGATGTGTCATAGTTGACAGTTCTTTCGATATATCGGACTATAAGAATAATTTTATAGTTTGTGACGATGCATATCTGGGATTCGCAAGGGTTTTAAGATATTTTTATAAGCGAGATATTCCCAATCCTTATAAGAGTGAAAAAGCGCATATTGCGGAAAATGCTGATATAGACGGCAGTTCTTATATTTCTGATTTTGTTTTCATTGATGAGGGTGCGGTAATCGGAAAGAGCGTTATGCTAATGCCCTTTGTTTTTGTTGGTAAAAATAGTGTAATAGGTGACAACTGCATTGTCTACCCTCATACGGTAATAAGAGAGAATTGTATAATAGGAAACAATGTTATATTGCATGCGGGCTCTGTTGTAGGAAGTGACGGCTTTGGGTATGCTCACACAAAAGAGGGTGAGCATATAAAGATACCTCAGATTGGTAATGTTGTCATAGAAGATGATGTTGAGATAGGCGCAAACTGCACCATAGACAGGGCTGCTTTGGGCTCCACAACAATAAAAAAGGGTTCCAAAATAGATAATTTAGTGCAAATTGCTCATAATGTTGAAATTGGTGAAAATTCTATTATCGTGGCTCAAACCGGCATATCCGGTTCATCCAAAATTGGAAAAAATGTGATATTGGCAGGTCAGAGTGGCGTGGCGGGACATATAACAATAGCTGACGGAACGATAATTACGGCTCAATCCGGAGTGGGTTCAAATATTAAGAAAAGAGGTGTGTTTAGTGGCACTCCCGTCTACGAACATTCCAAATGGCTTCGTTCGAGTGTTGTTATGCCCAAGTTAAGTGAGATGTATAAAAAAATATTGGAGCTTGAGAAGGAGATAGAGGAGCTAAAAAAGTGATAGATATAGAAAAGATTAAGGAAATACTACCTCACAGGTATCCTTTTTTGCTTGTGGATAGGGTTTTGGAATATGATAGATTTAAAAATATTAGAACCTTGAAGAATGTTACATACAACGAACCCTTTTTTCAGGGGCATTTTCCTGAAGAGTCCGTTATGCCCGGGGTTCTTATTATTGAAGCTATGGCTCAAAGCGGTGGAATTTTGTCGTTTCTTTCTTTGGATAAGGATGAGTTTGAAGCATCTAAGGGTGGCAAGAAGAAGGTGTATTTTATGGAGATAGACAAGGCTAAATTTCGAAAACCCGTGGTTCCGGGAGATACGATGATAATGAGTATAGATATTCTAAAATATAAGATGCAGGTTTGGAAAATGTACGGACAGTGTTTTGTTGAGGATAAATTGGTTGCAGAAGCCATAATGATGGCAAAGTTAGGGTAGGTGCTTATGAATAATATACATCCTACCGCTATAATAGAAGATAAGGTTGAGCTTGGCGACAATGTTACAATCGGACCAAATGTCACAATAAAAAGCAATGTAAAGATAGATGATAATACATATATAGACTCAAATGCATATATAGGTTCTTATACTAAGATAGGTAAAAACTGCAAAATATTTCCGTCGGCGGTTGTAGGTACGATACCTCAAGATCTTAAATTTTCAGGTGAATTCAGCGAATTGATTATAGGAGATAATAACACGATAAGAGAGTTTTGTATGATAAACAGGGGCACAAAGAATGGTGGAGGGGTAACAAAAATAGGCAACAACAACCTTCTTATGGCTTTTGTTCATATAGCGCATGACTGCATATTGGGTAATAATATTATTATAGCCAATACGGTTCAGTTTGCAGGACATATTACGGTTGATGACAATGCCGTGATAGGCGGAATGAGTGCATTACATCAATTTGTAAGGGTCGGTAAATTTGTTATGGTCGGTGGAATGAGCGGAGTGGTTCAAGATATTGCGCCTTTTTGTTTAACAACAGGAAGTAGGTCGCGTCTTAACGGTTTAAATTTAATAGGATTAAAAAGAGCCGGTTTTTCCAATACCGAGATAAACGAAATAAAAAAGGCATATAGGGTAATTTTTAAGAGTAATCTTACCTTTAAAGAAGCCTTTGAAAAATTAAAAAACAGCCCGTCAAAAAATGTAATAGATATGATAGAATTTTTGAAAAATTCTAAAAGGGGTTTCTGCAGGGATAGATGAATGCTCTAATTGTTACGGGGGAAAAATCTGCAGAAAACTATGCATCTATTCTAATCGATGAATTTAAGAAGTTAGATAAAAATATAAATTTTTTTAGCGTGTCATCTGATATTTTAGAATCAAAAACTCAAAAAATAGCAGATTATAGGTCGATATCCATAATAGGTTTGAAGGAAGCCTTTCTGGTGGCAGGTAAAGCTTTTGGTCTTTTAAGAAAAATAAAATCGTTCATCGGTAAAAATGACATAGATGTGGTTATTTTGATAGACTTTCCCGAGTTTAATATGCGTATTGCAAAGTTTGCTTACAAATTGGGTAAAAAGGTTGTGTACTATATAAGTCCTCAAGTCTGGGCATGGAGAAAATATAGAGTCAAGAACCTATTTTTATACAGCACACTTGTTGTTCCGATACTGCCCTTTGAAAAAACTTTTTTTAGTTTAAACGGTGTGGATAAAAATAAAATAGCGTATATGGGTCATCCTATTGTGGATTTGCTTCACGATAAAATTGGAATTCACAAAAAAGAGAATATTATACTTATTATGCCGGGTTCGAGGAAAAGTGAAATAGATTATAACTGTAAAACTATGTTTGAGGCAGCAAAAATTATAAAAGATAGGTATGGTTATTTTAGGTTTGTCTGGGTTTTACCGAAAGATTTTGATAAAGAATATGCCAATAAAATGCTTCAAGGCTTTGAATTTATCGAGGTTGAAAATGATGCCTATGCACTTATGGATAAGGCTTATTTTGGTATATTAAAGAGCGGTACCACAACACTTGAAGCTGCTCTTTTCGGATTGCCTATGGTTGTTGTATATAAACTCTCAAAAATTAGTTATATAATTGGGAAACTTATAATAAACGGTGTTAACTATATATCCTTACCCAATCTTATATATGGCAAAATGGTTGTAAAGGAATTTATAGAGGATGATGCAACGGCGGAAAATATAGCCGATGAATTTTTTAAAATACATACTAATCCTGATTTGTATAATAAAATGCACAACGAACTTTTCGGAATGATCAATATACTTGGTGAATATCCTGTAACTGAAAAAATAGTCAAAAAAGTATATTCTATAGTATGAAGTCCCTTCTTTTTTATTTAATTTTAAGGATATATCGTATTTTTTGTCGCATTAAAAGTGAAAAAAGGTTTAACTTGGATAACTATGAAAAACCCGTTATATACGCATTTTGGCATGAAAGTATACTTTTTTTGCCATTTTCGTATAACTTTAAAAATAGGAAGGTTAAAATTTTAATCAGCACGCATAATGACGGTAAACTTGCAAGTGGCGTAATAAAGTATTTTAAGTTGGGCACAATAGAGGGTTCAAGCAACAGAGAGCCCAAAAAAGCTTTTTTATCAATGCTGAAAAATATAAAAAACGACAAAATCGATATAGGAATTACCCCTGATGGACCAAAAGGACCAAGAAGAAAGGTTAAAGACGGTGTCTTGGAACTTGCATATTTAACAAAGTATCCGATAGTGCCCATATTTTATGAATCATCGAGTATGTGGAGACTGCACAGCTGGGATAGATTTGCCATACCAAAGCCCTTCTCCGTTTCAAGATATCTGTTTTTAGAGCCTGTTTTTGTCAAAAGCAAAAAAGAATTTCAAGAAAAAAGAAAGGAATTGGAAGATAGACTTAATGGATATTGATATAAAAAAACTTCAAAAGAGGTTTAGGTATCTGCTTTTTCCTGCATCTTTACCCTACGCTTTTGGATTATATGTAAAAAATTCTCTTTATGATAAAGGCATTTTAAAGTCAAAAAAATATGATAACATAAAAATAATAAGTGTTGGAAATATAGCAGTAGGAGGCGTCGGAAAAACACCCGTTGTTATAGAACTTGCCAAGGCTTTAAAGGGTTATGGAAGGGTCTGTGTTATTTGCGGAAATTATCCGTTAAAGGATAAAAGGGTAAATGTGGTTTCCATAGATAATGCAATTTTCAAAAAGCCACCCTATGTTAATGATGAATCCTATATGATTGCAAAAAAGACCTTGTGTAGTGTTATAAGCTCAAAAAATAGATTGGCTGCCATAGAGCTTGCTATAGGCTTAAAAATGGACTATGTGATACTTGACGATGGTTTGCATAAAAGAGATATAAAAAA
The DNA here is from genome assembly GCA_027064405.1 of Desulfurellales bacterium. Lineage (GTDB taxonomy): Bacteria > Campylobacterota_A > Desulfurellia > Desulfurellales > Hippeaceae > JAMOPP01. Next base: position 3,977 of record JAMOPP010000108.1, on the reverse strand, counting down.
GGATTTGGACATCTGTGTTGTAGATAAAAGAGATCCCTACGAAGATGGATTTTATCTGCCGGCAGGAATGCTGAGGGATTCTAAGTCGTCGCTTAATAGATGCGATATTACGGTATGTGTTGATAAGTACAATACGGAAGAAAAAAAGAACGGCTGTTATGAAGCCAAAATTAAATCATTGGGAATTTTTAATAAAAATGGTAAAGTTCAAAATGTTAAAAGTGCTTTTTTGTTTTGTGGTATAGGAAAACCGGAGGGCTTTGTAAAAAGTGTTGAGAATTTGGGAATTAAAATAACAGGCTATAAATTTTATGATGACCATCATATATATGACAAAAAAGATATTGAATATGTCGAGAAAAGGGCTTCCGAGAGCTCTGCAGATATTATGCTTACAACATATAAGGATTTTGTAAAAATAGAAGATTCATCTGTATGTTATCTTGACATAGATTTTAAGATAGAAAAGTTTAATGATATAATAAAAAAAATTGTAGGTAAGTTATGAATAAAAAGGTTATAAAAAGGCTTTTTGAATATTTGAGACCATATTTGGGACGGCTTCTGCTCTCTTTTGTATCAATGCTTATAGTTGGTGGCTTATCCGCACTGCTCGCCTATCTTATTAAGCCGGTGCTTGACGATGTGTTTATTTCCAAAGATAAACATATGCTTATTCTGCTTCCGTTTGCCATTATAGGAGCATATTTTTTTAAAGGATTCTTTACATATTTGCAGGGATATCAGACGCACTATGTATCGGAGAAGATACTTTTTAATATAAGAAATCAGCTTTTTGACCATATGCTTTATCTTCCTATGAAATTTTATGATAAGTATCACACAGGGGAGCTCTTATCAAGACTGTTAAATGACAGTAGTGTAGTGCAAAACAGTATTGCAAATATTGTTCCAAATGCGATTAGAGAGTTTTTTACAATTATAGGTCTGCTTGTTGTTATCTATGCCAATAATTTTAAACTTGCATTAATTGCAACCGTTGTGTTTCCTATTGCCGTCTATCCCATTATAATTTTCAGTAAAAAAATGAAAAATTTGGGAAGAAAAAGACAGGTTTCAATTGCAGGCATTACTACGCTGATTCAGGAAGCTATGGTAAATATTAAGCTCATAAAGGCGTTCGGAAATGAAAAGTTTGAATCTTTAAGTTTTCAAAGAGAATGTGATGAATTTTTAAATATAAATTTAAGCGGTATTAAAATAAACGAGTTAACAAGCCCTTTAATGGAGTTCATAGGCTCTCTCGGTATAGCTTTTTTGATATGGTTCGGCGGTTTTTTGGTTTTCAAGGGAGAGATTACCGTAGGAGGATTTTTTTCATTTATTACAGCTTTATTTATGCTCTATAAACCGTTTAAAACAGTTGCCAAGGCAAGTAATGAGATAAATGTATCCGTTTCATCCGTGGAGAGGATTTTTGAGATTTTAGATAAAAAACCGGATATTGTGAGTAACAAAAATTTAGAATTTAAGGGCGTGAAAGAGAGTATAAAATTTGAGCATGTCTACTTTAAATATGAAAATAAGGATGAGTATGCATTAAATGATATAAGTTTTGAGGTAAAAGCCAAAAACTCAATAGCGTTTGTTGGAGAAAGCGGAGGTGGCAAATCTACCATTTTAGATTTAATACCACGGTTTTATGATGTCGATAAAGGTAAAATAACTATAGACGGTACGGATGTGAGAGATTTTGAACTTAAGTCATTAAGAAGGAAAATAGCTATAGTTTCTCAAAGAGTACTTATGTTTAATAGAAGTATAAGGGAGAATATAGCGTACGGAAAGTCCGATTTAAGTGATGAAGAGATAATCAGTGCCGCAAAATCCGCATATGCGCATGATTTTATAATGAAATTAAAAAATGGTTATGATACCGATTTGCAGGAGCAGGGCGTTATACTTTCAGGAGGCGAAAAACAGCGTATAGCAATAGCAAGGGCTATAGTTAAGAATCCTGACATTCTAATATTGGATGAAGCAACAAGTGCTTTGGATTCGGAATCCGAGCAGATAGTTCAGAAGGCATTGCTCAATCTTATGGGTGGAAGGACTGTTTTTGTTGTTGCTCATAGACTTTCTACGATTATATCAACAAATCATATAGTGGTTGTGAAAAACGGACATATACTTGCAGAGGGAAATCACAATGAACTTTTTGATAAATGTGAATATTACAAAAAGTTGTGTAAAATACAGTTAAGCAATGATAGTTCTTTATAATATTGTAATCTTTACAGCATTGATTTTTGCATCACCCTTTTTATTTTTTAAATCTTTATTCAATAAGAGACTAAGATATAAAATTAAAGATAGGTTTTTGCCGTCTATGACCGTTAAGGATAACGAATATATGCTCTTCCATGCTGCGAGTTTCGGTGAAATGAAAGCAATCTTGAATATTGTGGAACTGTTTAAAGATGAATTTTACAAAAAAGCTGTTTTCAGTGTTTTTACAGATACAGGTTATAAGCTTCTTCGCAATCAGCAAGTTTTTATTATGCCTGTGGATTTATATTTTTTATATAAAAGAATTTTTGCACAGCCTCCTAAGATATCCTTTTTTTTCGAGACGGAAATTTGGCCCTCTTACATAACCTTTCTGCATAAAAGAGGCTCAAAACTTGTTCTTTTGAATGGAAGAATGTCTAAAAGAAGTTTTAAAATGTATAAAAGATTTGCTTTTTTATTTAGAAGCGTTATCCGAAAATTTGATGTTGTAATAGCTAAATCGGAGGAAGATGCGCTGAGGTTTAAATTTTTTAGCAACAGGGTTGTGGTGTGCGATAATATAAAGAAGTTTAAAACCTTAAAAAATATAAGCATAGGGGAAAGGTTAAACATAAGAAAAAAATTAAATATTCACACGGATAGAAAAATTGTTGTTTTTGGCAGTGTACATAAAGAGGAAATCCAAGAATTGAACTCAATTCTAAAGAGAATTAGTAGTAAATTTTATTGCATAGTTGCGCCAAGACACATAGAAGAGGTTCCTTTAATAGAGACATATTTCAAAAAAGAGCATTTAGAATATTCAAAAAGGAGTGAACTGAGTAAAGAAAGCGAAAATATTCTAATACTTGATAGTATGGGTGAGCTTGAGGATGCTTATAAATTGAGCGATGTTGTTGTTGTGTGCGGTAGTATGCACTCTGGTCTGAAGGGTCATAATCCTATAGAACCCGTTTCGTATAATAAATTTGTAATTTGCGGGCAATATATGGAGAGTTTTGCGAAAGAAACAGATGAGCTTAAAAGGGTTAATCTTTTGCAACAATGCTTAAGCGCAGACGATGTGGCAGATAAGATTGAAGCTTATTGTGAGAATCCCGTAGAGATTGACGCAAGTTGTTATTTTAGTAAATTGACGGATATTGTTGAGTGTAATATAAGCAATATAAGAAGCAAAATGTCCGAAAAATGATTTTTTTGTTGACATATTCGGTTTTTCATATATAATCCGTTTTCGCTTAATTAAGCTGGTGTAGCTCAACTGGTAGAGCAGCTGACTTGTAATCAGCAGGTTGGGGGTTCAAGTCCCTTCGCCAGCTCCATCGGAGAGGTTCCCGAGTGGTCAAAGGGATCAGACTGTAAATCTGACGGCTGTCGCCTTCGGAGGTTCGAGTCCTCCCCTCTCCACCATTTATTTATTGCAAGAGCGGGAATAGCTCAGTTGGCTAGAGCGTCAGCCTTCCAAGCTGAGGGTCGCGAGTTCGAGTCTCGTTTCCCGCTCCATTTTTATTTTAGGCTGGCCCATGTAGCTCAGGGGTAGAGCACTTCCTTGGTAAGGAAGAGGTCAGCGGTTCAAGCCCGCTCATGGGCTCCATTTAAGATACTTAAGGAGGCTTTTATGGCAAAAGAAAAATATGTTCGTTCAAAACCACATATCAATATTGGCACAATAGGTCATGTAGACCACGGAAAAACCACTTTGACAGCTGCTATTACAAAAAGAC
>JAMOPP010000107.1 GCA_027064405.1 Desulfurellales bacterium | reverse complement strand
CGGAACACCAAGAAAAACAAAAACAGGTATAATCACAACCGCCGCTCCAACACCGCCAAGAGCAAATACGAAAGAAGCTATAAAGGATACAATACCTATCTCAATAGGACTAATCATAAAAACTCCCGATAGACAATTTTTTACACAAATTGCAATCTACAACAAGATTTTCTCAAATTACACCGTCGCAGTCTAAATATAAGAAAAGCAAAAGTCAACTCAAATTGCATTGACAAGTTAATGCAAAAAATTGACAAAATATAGTTTATATAATATAGTACATAGTAATAAAATTAAAGAAAAAAGAGAACTGCAATGTATGAAAGAATATACCAAATTTAAAGGAGGAGGTTTAAATATGAAAAAAGACTTTAAGAAAAAAGACATTTTTATCGTTATTGCTTTTGCTGCAATTTTTCTTTTTATTGTTTTTATCATTTCATCCTTAACTTCTCCAACGAAAGACGAAAAGCTGTGCGGTGATAAAGTCGTAACGGATTTAATTCAAAAACAGGCAAAAGGATTTTTAAAGGACAACATTAAGAGAAAGTATAATATTTTACTTTTAACTACATTATTCGACAAGGACAAAAAGGAAAAAGAGATATACAAAAAAAAGGAAAAAGAATTACTGCTAACAGTTGATAAATTCGTTAAAAATATGTCTTTTTCCAATTTTAAAATTATCAAACACGATAAGGACTACAAACATCTTCTCTGCAAAGCCACTATCCACTCCGTAAATAGCAAGGGATTGCCTACCGATATGAATCTCACCTATTATGTTAAGCATTTTACCAAAAAGAACGGTGAAGATTGGTTTCAAGCTGATTTGGAAAAAATGAAAATGGCGGATGAGTAAAAATAAGAAGGAGGAGTTATGGCTATTTTAAATGTAATTCCGAAATTAAAGAGCAATACTATTAATGATGAATTTATCAATGCGGTTAGAGACAACAGGTTAGATTTAACTAAACTTATTTCAACAAACGGCAAGTATCCAAAGGTTGACGAATATATGGAGAAGCTCCACGGCTACGCATCCGCCCAACTCCCTGCTATGTTAGACTCTGCGGGTAAAATAAGTTTAAACGGTCTTGTGTTTGGTGATGAAATTGATAGAGCTGCAAAGGAAATAAATAAGAATATAGGTGCTTTTGAAGAGATTCAGAATGCAATGTCCGATTCGTCGAAGGCTGTTTCGGATATATCAAGTAGAGTTGAGGAATTCAGCGGATTTATGGAAGAAGTTGCTGGTGTAGGCGATGTAACTATGCGTGTAGTCGGAAAAATGATAACGGATGTAAAAGAAAACATTGAAGGCACTCAAAGAAGCAAACAATTTATGGAAACTCTCAAAGAGGATATTAAAGGCATACATGAGATTACCAATGTTATCAATGAGATAGCAGACCAAACAAATTTACTTGCCTTGAATGCTGCAATAGAGGCGGCTCGTGCAGGGGAATCGGGACGGGGCTTTGCGGTTGTGGCTGATGAAATTAGAAAACTCGCAGAAAAGACACGGCTAAATGCAGACCAGATAGCAGACACAATTGCTCAAGTTAATGAAAGCGTTGCGTCCCTTGTGGAGAATAATATGCAAATCAGTAAAAATATAGAAGGAAGTGAAAAGGTAGCAAATGTGTTGCAAAAAAGAGCCGAAAAGCTAAAAACTCAAATTGATGATGCTCAACAAATGGTGAACGAGATAACAGCATCAGTCGAGGAACAGTCTGCAACAATTGAAGAGGTTGATAGGACCGTTACCGAGTCTGTAACAGGTATGAAAGAGATGGCTGAACGGCTGAACAGTGTTATTAAAGATAAAGTTGACCCAACAGAGGTTACAAGAAAATCGCTATCAACAGTGCATTTGGTAAAGATAAATCATTGGATTTCAGATGTGTATGAAATACTCAAAGAGGCAAGGAAGGAAGTCAAAGAACTATTTGAAAATGCCATTAAAGATAATTTGATTTCCACTGCCGATTTATGGGACAGAGATTATAAAGCTATTCCAAACACCAATCCTCAGCGATACAAGACCCGATATACA
>JAMOPP010000106.1 GCA_027064405.1 Desulfurellales bacterium | reverse complement strand
ACCAAAATTCATAAACAGATTTAAGGATAGGCTTTATGTTGTCCACATCCACGATAATAACGGCAACAACGATGATCACCTGCCTGTTGGTGACGGTAACATCAATTTTGAAGAGATATTTTCAATGCTAAAAAATGCAAAAGATGAATTAATATTTCTCACAGAGATGAAACGATGTGAAGATATCTACAAATCCAAAGAAGCAATATGCACCTATTTGCAATACAATTGCTAAAGTAGCTATAACAACCAAATTTAGAAAGGAAGAAGATTCTATTGAAAAGTTATCCCAACAGAGGGTGTAGCGTATGTTCCGTAGATTATACAATACTATGGATGATGACCTTGCTGCATCCACGATAGAGGATGCTCTGTTAAGATATAATACTCATCGCTTTCCTCCTTTCTTCTCCTTTTATTTATATGGGTGGCAAGTATATCTATGGCTATCTACCCGTTAAAAAAGCTTGACTTTTCGGAAAATTTGAGTTAGAAGCTAAAATATGAGGGGAAAATGATTTTCGTTTTTAAGGTAAAAAATAGACTCACAATATCAAGAGAGGGAAGGTCTAACTTATCAATAGAAAAAATACATAAACAGACAAAGACCGGTTAGAAATGTTGCCACAGCTTAAACATAAAAATGATATTTTAAAAACATTTAAAGTTTATAGGATAGGACCGCTTGTGGCCTTTAGTAAAGGAGCACACTCCGTAAGCCAATCTCTATTTTCTTATTATTTTGCTAAATACGGTGTAGAATCTTACCTATACATAAGAAAAAACTTTTTATCGGAAGGGAAAAAGGTAGAAGAACTACTGTCTTTTTTGGGAGTAAAAAAGTCAGAAAATCTAAAAATAAGATTGACATCTCGCAATAAAGGGCTCTCCTCTATTGAAAATCTTTTTCTTTTTCTGGTGGATATTATAAAAAACAGAAAATACAACAATTTTCTATTCCTTTCCAAATCGTCTCATGTCATTCAATTATCAAAATTAAAAAAGGTGTTTAATTTCAAAATAATATATGAAAATCATACAAACAACCTAAATATAAAAGCTTCTCAACTGGCAGATATAACATACATAGTATCTCCTGATGTTTATGATAAAATAAAGGTTTTAAACAAAAAAGCAATTTTATGGACATACCATTACCCAATTCAAGATGAATTCTTTCTAAAAAAAGGTTTTCAAGAAAAAAATGTATATACTTTAGGATACATAGGAAGTTTGCTAAAGGAAAAAGGTGTAGATATACTATTTGAATCCATACGAAACATAGATAATATAAAGTTAAAAATAATAGGAGGAAACGATAAACAGATAAATTCCGCCAAAAAATTAACTGATAGATTGAATATCTCAAATAAGGTAGAATTTGCAGGGTTTGTTTCTCAGTCTGAATTAACTAAAGAATTAAAAGATATAGATATTTTTATAGCTCCTTTTAAGAAAAGTCAGAAGACTATACCTTTAAAAATATACGAATACCTTGCAACCGGCATACCCATTATAGCAAGCGATATAGACTCAGTAAAAGTTATAGCAAAAAATTTTGTTTTTTATTTTGAAGCAGAAAACTCAAACAGTCTTCAAGAAACAATAAAGAGAGTTATTAGCAACCCGAAAAAAGCAAAAGAGATATCTGAAAAAAGCTGTAAATATGCAGAAAACTTTAGATGGGAAAAGGTTATAGAGAAAATGCTAATGGATTTAGAGAAAATCATTTAAAACAAACAACAAAACTTCCGATTTTATAAGGAGGAAGGAGTAGTGCAATGGGAAAATATGTTGTAATAATTATATTAGTTATACTTTTCGTTAATCCTCACCTATCATTTTCATTAGAATACCAAAACGCTCAGGTTAAACAGGATGGCGAATATCTTGTATTTTACTACGACTTAACAGGCAATCCCAATCAGGAAGCCGTTGTCGGTATAGAGATAAAAACACCAGACGGCAAAATATACACAACGCGAAACCTGCATCTGCAGGGAGATATAGGGCTTGTGAATGTTGGCAACAACAAAAGAATATACTGGAATATCTTTAAAGACTTTCC
>JAMOPP010000105.1 GCA_027064405.1 Desulfurellales bacterium | reverse complement strand
GAAAAAGATATATTTTTTTTAAAAATTACAAATAATGTCTTATAGACAACAAAGCCGTTCTGTAAAAAAATTTATGAATTTAAAAATAATACTTTCTTATCATTTTTTCATATGCATTGAATGGTAGGTGATATGAACTTTTTTTGTGTCATCCTAAGACTATTTACTTATTTTGTTGTGAGGGGGAAGATTAGGTTTTTTTATTTTTTGACAGATCTTTGTTTAGTATGAAATAGTAGACAAATAGAACAGAAGCTATTAATAGGCCTGCTATGTTCGCTTCTAATTCTGGATAGAACATTAAAAACCCTATCGACAGGAATATGGCTCTTTCTATGTATGATATATGTTTTGTTAAATATCCCTCTATTGCAATAGTGAAACTAAACAGACCTATAATTAAAAATATGGCAGGTTTGACGCTTGCCAGAGTTAATCCACTTAGAAGATGAGTGTATAAGAAAAATATAGGTATAAGCAGAAGCCCCTTTGCCAGTTTGAATGCCTCTATTGCCGTAGGCATAGGTTTTGAGTCTGCTATTCCGCTTGCCGCAAAGGCAGCTAAAGCTATGGGAGGTGTAACATTTGCTGTTTCCGCCAGCCAAAAAACAACCATATTAGCTGCTAAAATATTGATACCAAGCATTTTAAATGCAGGCGCTATCAAAACGGCAAGCATAATATACGAAGCAGTTACGGGTAAACCCATACCTAAAAACAGAGCAGCTATTGCCGTTAAAACATATAGCAGAAAGATGCTATTTGAAGTTATTGATGTTACAACAACAGAGAAAGCTATTCCAAGACCGGTTAAGGTTATAACCCCGACAATTATTCCTGCGGCTATGAGCAAAACGCCTGTTGCGACCATATTTCTAACACCGAATATACATGCTTTGTATATCTCTTTTGGACCCATACGAGAGTCTTTTCTTAACCAGCTTGCGGCCACTACCGATATAATACTTATAATGGCCGAATATGTTGGTGTAAATCCATCTGCAAGCAGGGCTACCAGAACAAGTAAAGGAATCATGAAATGCCAGCCCTTTTTCACAACCTCTTTCAAATCAGGTATATCTTCGTCATCAAGTGGTTTAATGTTGGACTTCTTTGCTCTTATATGAACGTTTAATAAAACGCCAAGATAGTATATTAAAGCTGGTATAAATGCCACGCCTATAATCGTCGTATACGGGATTTGTGTCCATTGAGACATAACAAAAGCACCTGCACCCATAATTGGTGGCATCATTTGTCCACCTACAGATGCAGATGTCTCCACAGCACCTGCAAATTCAGGCTCAAACCCTATTTTCTTCATCAAAGGTATGGTTATTGAACCGGTTCCGACAACATTAGCAACAGAGCTTCCTGTAATAGAACCCATTATTCCGCTTGCTATAACGGCAACCTTAGCCGGGCCTCCAACTGTTTTTCCAAGTGTTGCCTTGGCAAAGTCTATAATAAAATCACCTGCACCGCTTTTTAAAAAGAATGCGGCAAAAAGTATGAACAAAAATACATATGTTGATGCTATTGTTGTTATATAACCGAAAATACCGTCTGTTGTAAAATACATTCTATAAAGATATGTTGATAAATGTATACCTCTGAAATTAAACATACCCGCAGGCATATATTTACCTAAAAACAGCGAGTATGCACTAAAGAGTATAGCCAATATGGGTATTACAACACCTGCAACCCTTCTTGATAATTCTACTATCAATATTACGGCTATGCCTGATATAATCATGTCGCGCAGGATTAAAACTTCGTTTCTTGTATGTATGGTATTTTCAAAAAAGACAATATATAGTCCGCTTAAAAACCCCAAAGTTCCGAGAATAACATCTATTGTAAGAGTCTTTTTAGGATGTTTTTTTGATGTTGGATATAGAATAAATCCGACAAACACTATAAAAGAGAAAAATATGGCATTTTGGTGGAGTGTAGAAATTACACCAAAGCTATTAAACCATAAGGTGAATGCCGTCAAGATAACGCTTGCTATCTTGACGGCAGTGCCAACAGCACCCAACTTATTGATATTTCTTACCAGTATCTTAGAGCCGGCTTCC
>JAMOPP010000104.1 GCA_027064405.1 Desulfurellales bacterium | reverse complement strand
TATTTTTCTATGATCAAAGGCTATATCATCAGGCAAATTATTTCGCTCAAAAAGTCCTATATCCTGAGCATCATCCCCCGCTCTCGGAATACCTCTTGCTTTTGCTTTAAATACAGTGCTGATTGTGTGATATCTCGGATCTCTATCCGGATTGGAATAAACATTAAGAAGACCCGTAATGCTAACATCCAAACCGGCTTCTTCTTTTGCCTCGCGAACAGCTGCAGCCTCAGCCGATTCACCGTAATCTATAAAACCTCCCGGAATAGCCCAGCCAAAAGGTTCATTTCTTCTTCGCACCAATACAATTTTAGAGTCAATCTGTATAATTATATCAACCGTAGGAATCGGATTATTGTATATCTTAACGGGATATGAACATCTTTCGCACAAAATTTTCGCATTTTCTCTTACAGACAACTCCTTTTTTATATCTTCTATCACGGATAAGATATTTTCCTTCGCCGTACCTCCATAACTCTTTCTTGAGTTTGCCGCTTTTCTGTAGTGAAGAACATCTATAACATCACTCTCTATCTTATCTGAAAATTTCTTAAGTTCATTTACAGACATCTCGTCAAGTCTCTTATTTTCTGTTTCAGCGTAGGAAACTATATTTCCTACAATTTTATGGGCATCTCTAAAGGGTATGCCTTTCTTGGCAAGATAATCGGCAAGATCCGTTGCGGTAATAAAACCACTTTTTAAAGCATCTTCCAAAATATCCCTGTTTGGTTTGATTTTAGGAACAATTAGAATTAAAATATTCAAAACCCCGAAAATTGTATCAAGAGAATCAAATAAAGACTCCTTATCTTCCTGCATATCTCTATTATATGCCAAAGGCAAAGATTTCATAAGAGTCAGCATCTGCATCAGGTTGCCGTATGTTCTTGCCGTTTTTCCTCTTATAAGCTCCATAGCATCGGGATTCTTTTTCTGAGGCATAATACTTGAACCTGTGCAAAATTCATCCGGCAGTTCAACAAATTTAAATTCGGATGTTGAAAAAAGCACCATCTCCTCTGCAAATCTTGACGCATGCATAGAAAAAATAGCCACATTATTTAAAAATTCTATTGCAAAATCTCTATCTGAAACTGCGTCTATTGAATTTCTTGAAATTTTAGAAAATTTTAATTTTTCAGCCACAAATTTTCTGTCAATGGGAAAACTCGTTCCCGCAAGAGCCCCGCTTCCAAGAGGCATAACATCAATTCTTTTTATATTATCTAAAAAACGCTCTCTGTCTCGTTTAAATTTTTCGTAGTATGCCAGAATATAGTGTGAGAAAAAAATAGGCTGAGCATGTTGCATATGTGTAAAACCGGGCATTATTACATCTATATACTTTTCTGCCAAAGAGGCAATTTCAGTAAGCAAAACTTTTAATTTATCAGATATTTCAATTGTCATATCCCTTAAAAGCAACCTTATATCAAGTGCTATTTGGTCATTTCTACTTCTTGCAGTGTGAAGCTTTCCCCCAGTCTTTCCGATAAGTTCAATAAGCTGTCTTTCTATATTCATATGAATGTCTTCATCTTCTATCCTGAAATCAAACCCTTTGGAATCTATCATCTGCTTTATTTTTCTCAAGGCAGCTATTATTTCATCTGATTCTTCTTCGCTTATTATCTTCTGTGCTGCAAGCATTTGAGCATGGGCAATAGAACCCATAATATCATATTCGTATAATCTCTTATCGTAACTTATAGATTCTGAAAACGCTTCCATAGCATTATCTGTGGATTTTAAAAATCTACCACCCCATAATTTTTTATTCATCGTCAACCCTTACAAGTAAAGTTTTGTCTTTTATGATATCCATTTTATGTATAATGTTTAATGAATCCTGTATATCCCTTTCCTTGGCTTTATGAGTCATAACTATTAAAGGCACCCAATCTTTGCCCTTATTTAACTGTATAACACTCTTTATACTTATATTCCTTTCACCTAAAACTCCGGATATTTTAGACAAAACACCTGCCGAATCCGCAACTGAGAATCTCAAATAATAATCCATTGACAGGTCGTTTATATTTACCATTTTTCTTTTTTTAACATAGTTAAACGGGAATGACATTAATGGTATCCTTAGATGAGAATTGTGCCTTATGTTTCTTGCTATATCCATAATATCAGACACAACTGCACTTGCCGTAGGTAGGCTCCCCGCTCCTTTTCCTATGTAAACAGTATCATCAGCCATATCGGACAAGACCTTTATTGCATTATATTCGCCATCCGTTTTCGCTAAAATATCCTCTTTTTTTACCATTGTAGGATGAACCCTCACATCAATTTTATCGTCAAGAAGATTTGTTATACCAAGCAGTTTTATCTTATAACCAAGCTCATCTGCAAACTTTATATCAAGAAGCGTTACGCCTTTTATACCCTCTCTATAAACAGAATCATCTTTTACATTGTCTCCAAATGCTATGGAACTTAAAATAGCCATTTTATGCGCAGCATCAACTCCACCTATATCAAAACTCGGATCAGCCTCGGCGAAACCTTTGTCTTGAGCGTCCTTTAAAGCCTCTTCAAACGGCACCTGTTTTTCAAGCATCTCCGTAAGTATGTAGTTGCATGTTCCGTTTACAATTGCTTTAATCGATTTTATATTGTTTGCCGACAAGGATTCCTTAATAGCTTTAATTATAGGAATACCGCCGGCAACAGCAGCTTCATATCCAATATCAACTTTATTCTCAAAAGCCTTTGAAAAAATTTCAAAACCATACTTCGCAAGAAGGGCTTTGTTTGCAGTAACAATACTTTTCTTTTTTTCTATAGCTTCAAACATAAAATCTTTTGCAAAATCACAACCGCCAACAAGTTCAACAACTATATCTATATCGTCACCTAAAAGTTCTTCGTATGAGCTTGCCGTAATCGAACTAATATCATTTTTAATTTCATTTCTGATGCTTCTTGAATAAATTTTCTTCAAAACCAGATTAAAACCGAGTCGTTTTTTAATAATCTCAGCATTATCTTTTAGTATCTTAATAACTCCACTGCCAACAGTGCCAGCACCAAGTAAACCTATATTTATATCCTTCATCCAACACCCCTTCACGAACATTTTGCTTAGTAAGAGTATATTTATAGCAGATGATTTGTCAAAGCAAAATATAAAAAAATTAACTAATTATTAGATTTTGACAGCTTATATAAATCGGAGATGCTCATCTTAATCGTAAACACACTACCCTCTGAAGGCTTGCTTTTTACATCTATGCTGCCGTTATGCAATTGCACTATATGCTTTACTATGGCAAGGCCAAGACCCGTTCCACTCATTCTTCTATTTCTACTCTTCTGCGTTGTGTAAAACCTATCAAATATGTAAGGCAGATGCTTCGGGCTTATACCGACACCCGTATCTTCGACTTTCAGTATAAGATTAGAATTATCACACCTATATGTAACGGTTATGTAACCCTTCTCTGTGTATTTTATGGCATTATCAACGAGATTCCAGAGTATGGATTTTAAATAACTGCAAGCTATTGGCACAACCTTTTGCTCTGCATTAACGATAAGGTCAATACCCTTCTCTTTGGCTAAGCTTCGAAAGGATATGTTAAGTTCTTCCGATATATCGGCTAAATTACACGACCCTTTTGTCGGTTCTTTCCGTTTTTCAAGTCTGTGAAGTGTTAATATATCGTCAACAAGCTCAGATAAATTTTGAGCATTTTTATATATATATTCAAGAAACCTTTTTCTTAATTGCTCATCAATATCACCATCAAGCAGTGTTTCGGCATAACCCATTATAGATGTAATAGGCGTTTTAAGCTCATGCGATACATCTTCAAAAAATTTGGCTTTAAGAATTGCATAATTCTTCTGTTTCGTTATGTCCCTTATTATTACAAGCTTTTTATCGTTAAGGCTTATAGATTTAACAAAAAACCACCGCCCGAGAATTGATATATCTCTTTCGAATCTACCTTTGCTTAAAATTTCACTAAAAACATCGACAAAAGTATGATTGGAGAGCAAATCTATTATGTTACCGCTTTTGTCTTTTATACCCAAAAAGTCCGAAGCCGCCCTGTTTATAAGTTCGATATTTTCTTTCTCAAGAAGAATCACACCATCATCCATAGAATTAATAACAAATCTCAGTTTATCTTTATCATCTTCAATCTCTATGCTGTTTTTCTTGAGTATCTTATAAATCTCTTTTATGCCAGAGAAAATTCTTATAAGCTCCCTATCATTAAGCTGTGGAAACTTCGGCTCTTTTGACTCTTTTAAATCATCTATTACGTTTTTTAGATATTTATAAGCTCTCTCTTCTCTGCTACTTAAAAATATAGCAAGCGCAAAGGCAAGAGCAGTAAAAATAATAAGAAAAAACGCAATACCGTTTAGGAGGTCATCGGCAGAGTCAAACCTTGAATAAAAATATAGAGCTATAATAAGAATGATTATCAGCTCGCCTGTAAGAAATATGCTAAACAGATTAATAAATCTCTTCATAAAATTAGTTTATAGCCAACCTTTGGTATGGATTTTATAAGGTTTCCCTTATCTTTAAGTTTTTTTCTTATCTTTGATACATGCACATCGATAGTTCTGTCGCTAACCATCGCATCAAAACCCCATACACCCTGAAGGATTCTCTCCCTTGTCAACACCTTTCCCTTATTCTCAACCAGCATCTTCAATATCTCAAATTCCGTTTTTGTAAGCTCAAGCTCTTCTTTATCAACCCTTGCTATAAATTCATCAGGCAGTATCTCAATCCCAAAGGCTTCTATAGAGTTAAAACTATCTCTTCTTGTGCGTCTTAAAATTGCTTCTATTTTTGCCAATAAAACCTTAATGGAAAACGGCTTTATCAGAAAATCGTCAGCACCGTTTTTTAAAAGTTTAACAAACAGCTCTTCATTTGTTTTTGCGGTTATTATCAAAATGGGCAAATCCTTTTTTTCTTTGTTCTTTATTAACTCCAAAAACTCTTCGCCCTGCAAACCGGGAAGCATAAGATCAAGCAAAATAAGGTCTATATGGTTTATTTTCAAAAACATCAATCCTTCGTTTGCATCTTTTGCAATTATGACTTCATAACCTTCCTTTGTTAAGTTAAACTCTATAAGTTCAGCTATGTAATCGTCATCTTCAATTATTAATATTGTTTCTTTCACTCTTTTATCCTTCTATGCTTCACCACCTCACCCGTTGCAGTAAATATTGCAAGCTCCGCTACATTTGTTGCCTGGTCTGCTATTCTCTCATATGCCCTTGCAACATACAACAATCTCAAAGCCGTCTTTATGTTATGGGCGTCTTCGACAATATAAGTCATAAGCTCCCTTATTACCTGAATCTCCAAATTATCAACAATCTCGTCCTTTTCTATTATCTCTCTGCTTTTATCAACATCTCTATCAAGGAACGAATCAACGGCATCCTTGACCATTTCAGTAGCTATATCTCTCATCTTCGGCAAATCTATATAAGGCTTTAGCTGTGGATATTTATTTATTTTTAAACCCCATTCGGCTATATTGACTGCATTATCGGCAACACGCTCTATGGCAACATTTGCCTTTACGCAGGATAAAATAAACCTTAAATCACCCGCTTCCGGATGCCTTATTGCACAAATCTTGACAACGGTTTTATCTATATCGTTATCAATCTCATCAACAAGGTTATCTGTTTTGATAACATCATCGAACAGTTCTGACTTTCTGCTAAACAAACCCTCCGACGCTTTTTCAATCATATCGATAGATATTGATGCCATTTTGGCTATTCTAATTCTTAACTCTCTAATATCGTCATCTATTTTAACCATAAAGCCCCCTTCTTGTCAACCAAACCTTCCGGTTATATACCTCTCTGTTAACTCTTCCTTTGGATTTGTAAACAGTTTTTCCGTCTCTTCAAATTCTATCAAATGCCCTTTGTATATAAATGCGGTAAAATCAGAAACCCTTGCAGCCTGTTGCATATTGTGAGTAACTATGAGTATTGTTGTAATCTTTTTTAAATTAGATAAAAGCTCTTCTATCTTTGATGTCGCTATTGGATCAAGTGCACTGGTTGGCTCATCAAAGAGAATTATATCAGGTTCAACGGCTAAAGCCCTTGCTATAACCATTCTCTGCTGCTGACCACCACTTAAATCCAAGGCAGGAGAGTAAAGCTTATCTTTTACTTCATCCCACAAAGCAGCTCCAACCAGAGCCTTCTCAACCCTTTCTCTTATCTTTTTTTTATCCTTGACACCTTTCAGTTTCAATCCGTATGCAACATTATCAAATATAGACATTGGAAACGGCGTTGGTCTTTGGAATACCATACCTATCTTACTTCTTAACTCTATAAGGTCTTTTACCTTTAAAATATTTTCGCCTTTATAAAGTATCTCTCCTTCATATCTATTGTTTCTATAAAGGTCATGCATCCTGTTAAAACACCTTAAAAATGTCGTTTTACCACATCCGGAGGGACCAATTAAAGCCGTTGTTCTATTTTTATAGATATCCAAATCTATATTATGCAATATTTGAGTCTCACCATAGAAAAAATTTAAATCCTTTACGCTTAAAAGCACCTGATTCATCTTTTTGAGAACCTCCTGTTTATGATAAACCTTCCGGCTATAGAAAGGAGCAAAACCGTCACAACGATAACAAATGAAGCCGCCCACGCCAACCTATGCCACTCTTCATACGGTCCCATCGCATACTGATATATCGTAACAGTCAAAGAGGGCATAGACTGATTGGGATTAACCGTAAAAAACGGATTGTTGAACGATGTAAACAACAGCGGTGCCGTCTCTGTCGCAACGCGTGCAACACCAAGTAGAACACCGGTAAACAGACCTGCGGCGGCGGAACGATACACAACATCCTTTATAACCTTATAATAGGGAGCGCCTAAGGCAAATGCCGCTTCCCTTAACTCCCACGGGACGAGGTTGAGCATCTCCTCCGTTGTTCTTAAAATCGTAGGTATCATAATAATTGCAAGGGCAAAAGCTCCGGCATATCCGCTGAAATGACCCATAGGCCTAACCATAATGCTATAGACAAATGTTCCGACGACAATAGACGGTAAGCTTACCATTATATCTGCAATGTCGCTTACCAATCGTGAAAATTTAAAGTTTCTGCCGTATTCTGCAAGAAATGTGCCGCCCATAATACCGATAGGTATTCCTATCAAAGAAGCAACAATCGTTATTATCCCCTGCCCAACAAATGCAGACCTTAAGCCACCACCAGAGAATCCCGGCGGTGCAGGATCTTTAAAAAACAAAGACCAGTTTATAGCAGAAAAGCCCTTACTTAAAACACTAACAATTATAAAAACAAGCCAGAAAAGACCTAAAAAAGCAGCAAAAACACTTAAACCTAAGGCAATTTTATTTATAAGCTTTCTTTTTCTTACCCTATCCATGCCTTTTGACTCCTTTCTTAACTAAAAACTTTGCAACACTGAGTAAAAAGAAACTTAAAAACAGTAAAATAAAAGCAAGGTAAAATAGAGAAGATACATATAGAGCAGAATCCGCTTCCGTAAACTCATTTGCAAGCGTAACGGCAATTGTTGTAGAAGATTCAATTAAAGACAGATGGATTGAATGGTCGTTTCCAAGCACAAATGCTACAGCCATCGTCTCGCCCAAAGCCCTGCCTGTAGCTATAATGATGCCACCCAAGAGTCCAACCTTTGAATATGGCATTATCACATCCTTTATAACTTCCCATTTTGTTGCACCCATAGCATAGGCGGATTCTGAAAACTCCTTTGGTGTCAGCTCAAAATTATCCCTTGCTATGGAGGCTATAAATGGGATTATCATTATACTTAAAACAAGACCAGAAGTTAATAGGTCTATACCCAGAGGCGTACCTTCAAACAAAACTTTTAATCCAGGAATCGGCAAAAATAACCTCTGCAGTGCCGGCTCAATGTAATTTCTCATCACAGGAGCAAGGCTAAACAGACCCCACATACCGTAGATTATACTCGGTATAGTGGCAAGTAGTTCAACAGAGTAAGAGAAGATTCCTTTCAACGATTTTGGACAAATTTGAGTTACAAAAACGGCAATACCCAAAGAAGTTGGAACTGCAAAAAAAAGCGCGATTATCGTTGTCATAACTGTTCCATAGATTGAAGATGCGCCACCGAATATGTGTCTATGCGGGCTCCAAGTTTGAGAAAAGATAAAGTGAAAAACACCAAAATGTTTAATGGCATCAAGAGAAGCCAACAGAAGCACTACAAATATGGCAATAACTATAGAGACTGTGATGATTGAAGCAAGAACAGTCAAAGTTAAAAACAATCTATCTTTAAAAACATACAACCTATCCATGCCGTGCTATTGTGACAAAATATGTTAAGAAAATGTTAAAATACGGTTAAGGATATGTAAAAAAGCAGATTGGCGGATTCCTTTTTTAATCATAAATCATATTAACAACTTCTTAACAACTTTTAAAAGTATTCTTTACATTCAAAGATTAAGGTAATACTGAAAAATTTTTAGGAGGTGTTTCTATGAAAAGCTTATTCAAGCTTATCTTTTCAGTTGCAGCTTTACTTGCTTTTACTGTATCTTCTTACGCATCAGGCATTATAAACGGAGCCGGTGCTACCTTCCCCTATCCGGTTTATTCAGCCTGGGCTTATACTTATTATGCAAAAACCGGTAAAAGGATAAACTATCAGGGTATAGGCTCCGGCGGTGGCATAAGACAGATAACAAAAAGGGTAGTAGATTTTGGCGGTTCGGACAAGATGCTATCACCACAAGATTTATCAAAGAGAAAGCTTTATCAGTTTCCGGCTGTTGTCGGCTCTATCGTTGTTGTCCATAACATAAAAGGCATAAAAGATGGCGTATTGAGACTTTCAAACAAAGCGGTATGCGACATATTTATGGGGAAAGTCAAATATTGGGATAATCCAGAGATAAAGAACGATAACCCAAGCTTAAATCTGCCACATAAGGTTATAACCGTTATTCACAGGTCTGAAGGTTCCGGCACAACCTGGAATTTCACATACTGGTTATCGCACATCTGCCCGGCTTGGGATAAAAAGATAGGATATAGCAAGGTTGTTGAATGGCCAGCAGGCAAAGGAGCAAAAGGAAATCAAGGCGTAACAAACTACATCAAACAGATACCGTACTCTATAGGTTATATTGAATATGCCTACAAACTTCAAAACAAACTCAAAACGGTTCAGCTTCAGACAAAGAAAGGCAATTTTATAAAACCAACCATCGATTCATTTAAGTCTGCAGCAGCCAAAGCTTCTTGGTCTGCTAACTCATCCTTTTACATACCTTCAAACCTTCTACTTGCAGATGGTAAAAACAGCTGGCCATTAACGGTTGCTACAATGATACTGCTTGCAAACGATAAGCCAAAAAGCAATAAAGCAACGATAAAATTCTTCGATTGGGCATTCAAAAACGGAGATAATACAGCCAAACAGCTTGGCTATGTGCCTTTACCGGAAAATATTAAGAAAACGATAAAAGACTATTTAGAAGATAAGGTTTTGAAATAATAGGAAAGAGTCAAAAAAACCTCTATAAAAATCCCTCCCTACATTCTGGTGTTTACACGGAATGTGTGGCGGGGTTTTCTTTATTCATTTCCAATCCAGAATAGAAGCTGTGCAATTTGAAAACTTACGAGATGTAAAAACAGCAAGAAAAAAGTCCGATATGTGAAGCAAGAATAAGCTGAGTCGCTTTTAATTAAAAAAGCTGGAAAGGTCAAACATAATTCCCATACTTTTGAAAAATAATTTTCCCGTATCCATGGAAAACAGAAACAATACTTCGGCAAAAAACAAAATCTCAGCATTTTTCGGTGACTTCAAACTCATTTTTCTATATTTTATAATCTGTAATATTTTCCCTAAAGCTTAAAAATATGTCCTTGCCGTAAATTTGGATTGTTCAACAAAAATTTTCAAACCATAACATTGCCTTTCATAATTCACACTGTTGATAGTTCTAAGCGATTAAAGGTTGATAGAAAGTCCCTCTTTATTATTCATTAAATCCGACCTGCCGTATAGCCTCGTATAAAACGATAGAAACACTATCGGAAAGATTAATTGAGCGAACTTTATCGGTAGTTGGTATATTGATGCAGTTTTCAAAATTTTCTTTCAATAATTCTTCAGGAAGTCCTTTTGTTTCTGAGCCAAAAACAAAGTAATCTCCCTTTACATAATTTTTAGAGTAAACAATATTCTCTGATTTTGTAGTGGAAAAAAATAGCCTTTTACCCTTGGTAAATTCCAAAAAATCATCTAAAGAATTGTGGAGTTTAAGCTTTAAATGTTGCCAATAATCCAATCCGGCTCTCTTTAATTTTTTATCACTTAAATTAAAACCCATAGGCTTAACAATATGTAAAGTAGAATTTGTAGCGACACACAATCTTGCTATATTTCCCGTATTGGGAGGTATGTCCGGTTGAAAGAGAACAATATGAAAGTCGTATATATTTTCTAAAAGAAATTTTCTTTCCATAATAAAATTAACCCCTGGCAATACCTACTCTCCCACGGGCTCTCCCGCAGTACCATTGGCGTATACAAGCTTAACTGCCGAGTTCGGAATGGGATCGGGTGTTTCCTCGTACACTATTTTCACCAGGGGAAGTATAAGTTATTTAAAGCACCTAACCATTAAAGAACAGGATAAATCTAAGCCTCACGGTCTATTAGTACGCGTCAGCTCCATACATTACTGCACTTCCACCTCGCGCCTATCAACCTCGTAGTCTCCAAGGGACCTTTAGCCAAGCCTATGCAAGCATAGGCTTGATGGGAGACCTAATCTTAGGGTTGGCTTCCCGCTTAGATGCTTTCAGCGGTTATCCATTCCGCACATAGCTACGCAGCGCCTGCGGCTGGTGCCACAACTGCTACACCAGAGGTGCGTCCGTCCCGGTCCTCTCGTACTAAGGACAGCTCCCTTCAAGTCTCCTGCGCCCACGGCAGATAAGGACCGAACTGTCTCACGACGTTCTGAACCCAGCTCGCGTACCACTTTAATCGGCGAACAGCCGAACCCTTGGGACCTGCTCCAGCCCCAGGATGTGATGAGCCGACATC
>JAMOPP010000103.1 GCA_027064405.1 Desulfurellales bacterium | reverse complement strand
CCTTAAGTAACCCATACCATTTTCTACAAAGCCGGAAGACGGAGTATTTACGCCCGGGTTCCAGGGCGGGACTATCATATAGTATTCGGGTGTTGAGTCTATGAAGTATTTGACTGTGATTTTTGTTTTTAGTCCGTGTTTTTTCTTTTCAACCTTAGTGTGTGTAGAAGTTCTCTGCACCACAACAAAGCCACTATCTGTGTGATACCTTCTTGCTACAGCTGAAACTACTGTGAAAAAAGATTTTGTATTAACCTTATAGGATGAGCTGTCACAATATGATGAAGAAAGATTGTTGGCAGAACAGGACCGAATCTTATTATAGTCCACATCGTCGCCAAGTATTTTGCCACTTCTGATTACCTGCCCATTTGGAGATTTTTTATCAGAAAAAACATTAGGTACACAGACCCAATCCACCAAGAATTCTTAAAAACAAGAGAGCGAGTTATTCTTGACGAACAAATAGGCTCAGGAAAAATAAAAGTTGTGCAAATACACCATATCCTAACACAAGCGCACAAGGACATATTAGACATAATAATTACCCACACAAAAAAGATAAACGAATACTCCTACGCAGCATACATAAGCAAATATGCTCTTCTGCGACAGCTCGGGAAAAACCCAGGCGAAAATTACGCGTGGCTGACAAAAAAGCTCGACGAAATTACAAAAACCTTTTATGTTGCATATTATTTTGCTGCGAAGAATATAGATAAGCCAATCAAGACAGAACCTTTTACAACAATGCGTTATCATTTTAATCCAGACACGCAAAAATACAAATTCGAACTCGAGCCGAAATTCGTTTTTCTCTTTTTCTACTTGCAAAAATATACTTGTCAATATACAGCATTGTTAGACAAAATTTTGCAAGTAAAATACGAAACAGTTAGGGCTGTTGTGAGATATTGTTTATCCTTCTACACTGTGCACGAAGATCTATTTGCCATACTCGAAAAAACAGGATACGGTGTTGTTAAGTCAGAAAGAACAAAAAGGTACATCAGAAAAAAGTTTAAAGATGCTGCAAAACAGCTTGCAGAATTAAACATACTATATGACTTAGCAAGCAACACAATATCTTACTCGCACAAAAACACAGCCAACGCCGTCAAAATCTATCATCGCTCCCTTTGCGCTCTGCCTAACCACAGCATCAAGCAAACTTGGGAGTTTATCTTTTCTTAGTTGTTTTTTCAGACTCACTATAGCTTTCTCCTTTCTCTTAGGTGGGGGACGGTCTCATCCAAAAAGAGACCGTCCCCCTTACTGTATATATACTACGTATATATAGTAATACCCCCCCTTGTTTTTATTGCCAAAATACCTTGTTTTTATTGCCACAAGGTATATAAATGGCATTATTTTCATATAATTTAGAATAATTCAGAATATTTTGTCTTATTTTCTTATATCCCTAAATCCATCTTTTAGACATTGACAAAATACCACAATTGAGTTATTCTCTTTTAAAAAGTAGGAGAAATACCATGAGCAGAATGAGCACCAGTATTAGAGTTGATAGAGAAGCTAAAGAGAAAGCTAACTCAGTATTTAAGCAGTATGGTTTAAGCTTGAGCGATGGCATTAACATATTTTTGCATCAGGTTGTTTTAAATAACGGTTTTCCTTTCGAGATTAAAATACCAACCGAAGAAACCCTCAAAGCCTTAGATGAACTTGAAAGAAAAGACGGAGAAACCTTCAACAGCGTTGATGAACTGTTTGGGTCGTTGGAAGACTAATGACCTACAAAATTTTTACAACCAAAACATTTAAGAAAGATTTTAAAAAGCTATCAAAAAGCGATAAAGAAAAGCTTTATATCGTATTAAACAAGGTTACAAAAGGTTTGCCGTTGGAAGAGAAATACAAAGACCATAAACTCATAGGCAATTTTCTTAACTGTAGAGAGTGCCACATAAAGCCTGACATGATTCTTATCTACAAGATAGAACAGAAAAGTCAAATTCTCTCTTTGATAAGAATAGGATCACATTCAGAACTGTTTAAATAAATTCATTGTTTATAGTTCCAAAACCACCACTCACACCCTTACTCTGTTTTTAAAACAGTGTCCGTCCACTCCGCCCTAAATCGTCCATAATTCGTCCACTCATTCTGCACAAACTAAAAAAGCCGCTTAAGGCGTCTGCCCTAAACGGCGTCATAAAAGGCTTTTAAGTGGTGCCCCGAGCAGGAGTCGAACCTGCGGCACCAGGATTAGGAATCCTGTGCTCTATCCTTCTGAGCTATCGGGGCAAAAGGCAATTAATATTTATACAAAAAGAGAGATAAAAGTCAATCCTAAAACATTAAGTAGTTGAGATGATCGAAAAAACCCGGGTAAGATGTTTTTATGGATTGAATGCCGTCTATCGTTATATCAATGTCCTTAATGGCTTTTAAAATTAAGAAACTCATAGCAACTCTATGATCATAATTTGTTTCAATTTCGGCACTATTAAGCCTTATTTTCGGGTTGCCATAAATCTTAAAACCATCGTCAAACTCCTCAATTTTTACACCCAGATTAGACAAATTTCTACACATTATGCCTATTCTATCGCTCTCCTTCTTTCTAAGTTCCGCAGCACCTTTTATTGTACTTACCCCGTCACAGAATACGCCCAGAATGGATAAAATAGGTATTTCATCTATTAAAGAAGGCACTAAATCCCCATTTATTGTAAAGGGTTTTAAATTTTTGCTGTATTTTACAAAAATGTCTCCAATTTCTTCGTTATTTATTATTTTTTTGTCTGCGATTTCATAGTTGATTCCGCATTGAGAAAATACATTCAAAATGCCGGTGCGTGTTTTATTTAAAATTACATCTTTAAATAAAACCTCGAAATTGTTTTTTAAAGCTGTTAGAACCATAAAAAAAGCACTTGATGATATGTCCGCAGGCACATTAATTTCAACGGAACCTTTCAATTCTCTATCTTTCCCGAGACAGACTGAATTGCCATCCTCTATAACATCAACACCAAAGGCTTTAAGCATATTTTCCGTGTGTGTTCTCGATTTTACCGGCTCATTTATACATACCTCATTTTTTGAAAAAAGCCCTGCAAGCAAAATGGCGGATTTAACCTGCGCACTCGCTATCTTCAAATCGTAGTTTATGCCAAGTAAATCCCTTGTACCGTATATGGCTAACGGAGCAAGTCCCTTGTGCCTTGATAAAATCATTGAACCCATAGAGGTGAGCGGCTCTATAATTCTCATCATAGGTCTTTTTATTAAAGAGCCATCACCGGTTAATACGGATAAAAAGGGCTGAGCGGACAAAATGCCTGAAAATAGACGCATAGCCGTTCCTGAATTTCCGACATCTAAGATTTCATCCGGTTCTTTGAATGCATATTTACCTTTTGGATTTATGATTACTGTTGAGCCGAAAGTTTTTACATCAACCCCTAACTTCATTAGAGTTTTGAGTGTATTTACCGTATCTTCGGCAAAAAGATAATTTTTTATAATTACGCTTTCATCTGCAATCGAAGAAAGCAGCGCCGCCCTGTGAGATATTGATTTGTCACTTGCAGCCCTTATTGTTTTTATTCTATCCATATATTTACCCCATAAACAGTTAATTTACTATTTCCACTGCTGTACACAAACTTTTTACCTTTAAATTTTGACTTTTTTGAGAAGCCTCTAAACGGCAGGGAGCTTTGTAGAATTTTTTTTATATTATACCAATGCGCATCTTTTGCATAGATATTTATATCATCTTTTTTCGCATATACATTACCGGTAGCGTATATATCGTTATTCTTGTATATTGTAGCTTTGTCGGCTTTTATGTAGATAGGCTTGTCGTTCTTATTAAAACACCAAAGTTGCGCTCTATTTAAAATCGTAGAACCATCCTTCGTCTTTTTCATTGAAACAGCTTTTATTCTGTAGCGCTTGCTCCCGTCTTTTGAAATATGCCACATATCGGGAAACTGAGCGGAATTTTTTGTTTTTATAGATATAATCTTATTGTCTATATTCGATTCTTTATTAACCAACCCTATGAAGATAAACATCAAGACGGCAAAAAGCAAAATAATTGTGAAATATCCCAAAAGCAAGCTGAGTTTTTTAAATGTCAGCATACTCATCAAGAAGCATATATTTTTCTAAAATTTTGCTCCACACATTCTGTTTTTTAAAAATATATTCAAGTATGTCTCTAACAGCCCCTCTCCCGCCATTGTATGGTGACACATAATCCGAAACCTTTTTAACATCATCACAGGCATCGTTAGTGGATGCGGAAAAAGCCGATACTATCATCGGCGGTATATCTATTAAATCATCGCCTATGTATGCTATATTCTTCTCACTACAGGAAAAATGTTTTTTAATCTCTTGCAACGAATTAAGCTTGTTGTGCTGTCTCTGCAAGACAAAATCTACCTTTAACTGTTCCGCCCTTTTTTGCGTTACTTTTGAGTATCTGCCTGACACCCAGGCTATTTTTATTCCCAAATCAAGCGCCAAATGAATTGCGTGTCCGTCTTTTACATCAAAAAATTTATACTCTTTACCGTCATCATCCAAAATTATTCTTCCGTCGGTTAAAACACCGTCAACATCCATAACTATAACTTTTATATTTTTCATTATAATATACCGGCTTTCAAAATATCATGAAGGTGAATTATACCCTCTATTTCACTATTTTTATCTACAACAACGATACTTGTAATCGAATATTGTTCCATAATATTAGCGGCTTTTGCCGCAAGTGCATTTTTGTCTATGGTTTTTGGGTTCTTTGTCATTATATCCTTAGCTTTAAGTGTAAAAATCTTATCGGAATATTTTTCAACAGACCTTCTTAAATCACCGTCTGTTATGACCCCTACAAGCTGTTTTCTGTTTTTTGCAACTATTGCAACACCAAGTCTTTTTGATGAAATCTCATACACAACATCATTAAAATTGCTATTTTCATCTGCAAAAGGAACATCGTCACCCTTATGCATAAGATCTTCCACACGAAGAAGAAGTTTTTTACCTATTATTCCACCCGGATGCAACATAGCAAAATCATCTTCTTGGAAATTGTTTTTTACAATTAAACCTGCTGCAAGTGCATCACCTATAACAAGAGCAACGGTGGTAGATGACATAGGTACAAGGCTTATAGACGACGCTTCTTTTTCAACAGAGCCGTCAAGCACCACATCACTTCTTTTTGCAATCTCCGAATTAATATTTCCCACTATTGATATTATTGGCACGCCAAATCTTTTTAAAAGTGGCAAAATGAAAAGTAGCTCTTCCGTTTTGCCCGAATTTGATAAAAGCAGTGCTACATCGTCCTTTGTTATCATTCCCAAATCACCGTGAGCGGCATCTGTGGGATGAATAAAAAATGACGGAACACCTATACTTGATAGGGTGGATGAAATTTTTTTGCCTATTAAGCCTGATTTACCTACGCCTGAGAGTATAACCCTACCCTTACAGTTATTAATTATATTTACAGCTTCCGTAAAATTATCGTTCAAGTTGCCGTAAAGATTGTTTATTGATTCAGCTTCTATTCTAACCGCATTCTTTATTGTTTCTAAAATATTATCCCTCATTTTTTTTCTTTACTACCTGCATAATTTCGTTTTGAAGCTTTGTATCAAACGGCTTAGTTCTAAAAGCTCTTGTTAAATAATCTATTGCTTTCTCGTAATCTCCCAATTTTTCATACATTTTACCAAGTAAAAAATCCGAATCGTACGATTCAGGGTCACTTTTAATATCTGATGTAAATTCCGACAAGAGCTCTTCTATACTGTTGTAGCTCCGATTGTATATATCGTTTGAAGACCCATATTGATTCATCATATCGTAAATATAATCGGAAATAGAACTATCATACAGTTCACTTGATTGGTATTTATCAAAAGTATTGAGCATAGATTTTTTTTGATCCTCAGGTAAAAAAATATAAATATTAAACATATCGCGTGCTTCAATCATTCCGTCATCTATGGCGTCTATGCACATAACTCCGAATTTAGCAACATCATTATCAGCTTCTTCGGATAAAACCAAAGAAAAATACATACCTGCCGTTTCGAACTTCCCGCTTAAAAAGTGTTCAATACCATTTTGAAGTATATCGTTAACTTTTTCTATATCCATATTTTAAACTCCTCGTCATTTTTAACATCATAATCTACATCTTCAACCTCAACATTCTTAACAACTGCGGTTGCAGGACCTTTCTTTGCGGCATTAATCATAACAGTTACCAGATTATCTGCTCCACATACCACCATTTCGACGCTTTTATCCGGCATATTACGCACATAACCCTTAACACCAACATAAGAAGATAATCTTTTCGCCCACGCTCTATAACCTACATTTTGAACTACTCCTGTAATTTTTAATTTTTTGCAGGGCATAAATCTCCTCCATTCACAGTGTAGTCAGGACATCTACCTTTATATACAGATACTATGTTGTTTGCAACTATTTTTGACATTTTTTCTCTTGTTTCTACGGTAGCAGAGCCTATATGAGGCAAAAGAGTGCAGTTTTTAAACCCTGCGAGTCTTGTATCAAAATCCGGCTCATTTTCATATACATCCAATCCCGCTCCACCGATTATATTATTTTCAAGGGCATAGATTAAATCATCCGTATCCACTACCTCTCCCCTTGCTACATTTATAAACAGTGCATCGTTTTTCATAAGTTCAAACTTTTCTTTATTAATTAAATGTTTGCTTTCGCTATTTAGTGGTGCAGAAACAACAACTATATCACTTACGGATAAAAGTTCATCAAGCTGCACTCTCTTTGCATCCACTACCAATTCTTTTTCGCTTTTACTTCTATTATAATACAGCACATTCATATTAAAACCGTATCTTGCCATTCTGGCAATGGATGAACCTATTCTGCCCATTCCTATTATGCCTATGGTTGAGCTGTAAAATTCTTTACCAAGCATCAAAGTTGGTGAAAAGCCCGTAAATTCACCGCTCCTTGTAAATTTATCAGCCTGCACTATATTTCTTGCAACCGCCATAATTAAGCCCCATGCCAATTCAGCAGTAGCCTGGGTTAGAACACCTGGCGTATTCGTAAAGAGTATCTTTTTCCTTGTGGCGTAATCTATATCGACATTATTTATCCCTACACCGTAGTTTGCTATAATTTTTAGGTTTTCAGCACTATCCATAACCTCTTTATCTATTTTATCGCTTACCATAGTTACAATACCAAATGTATCTTTTATATTTTCAATTATTTCATCTTTTGATAAATTTCTTTCCTCGCCGTTAACCTCAACCTTAAAATATTTTTCTAATATATCAACTCCGGCCTGAGGTATCCTTCTTGTTACAAAAACCTTATCCACAATAATTTCCCCTTAAACTTTTTTATCAATATTCGCCCCGATTATTTTAGGAAGTTTGCAGTTTAAGTCAAGTATATTGCATATCGTAAAATAGTCTTGATAAAATCTGTTTTTGGTTGCCTTATTGTATATTTCAAGGTACCACTTTTCGTCTATTTTCACTATATTTATTATAAATTTATTTTTATCCAACTTGAAATGTTTGATAAAATCTTCTTTAAATTTATTTTTTCGTCTCTTTTCTTGCCGTTTTTTTTCTTCTTTGTCCTGTTTACGATAAAAAACAAAGGGAGGCAATATCCTTATTTCCGGGGACTTTTTGGTTCTACTAATTTTGCCTACATCAAAATCATCAGCCATTGATTAAAGAAGTCCCTGTCATTTCAACAGGTTTTTTTATTCCCATAAGGTCTAAAACCGTTGGAGCTATATCGTACAGTCCGCCCCTATTCCTTAAGCTGTATTTCTTATTATTTGATGCGACAATACAATACACGGGATTAAGTGAGTGGGATGTAACGGGATTTGAATCCTTATCTTTAATCTCTTCTATATTTCCGTGGTCTGCAGTGATTATAATATTTCCATCTTGTTCCATAGTTTTGTGATAAACCTTTCCAAGACACTCATCTACACTTTCAACGGCTTTTTTACATGCATCTGCAATAGCCGTATGGCCTACCATATCTCCATTTGCATAGTTTACAACTATAAAATCATACCTTTTTTTATTCAGCGCATCCATAATCTTATCCGTTATTTCATAAGCACTCATTTCAGGTTTTAAATCGTAGGTTTTAACCTTTGGAGACTGCACAATAATTCTATCTTCATTATCAAACGGCTTCTCCTTGCCACCGTTAAAAAAGAATGTTACATGCGCATATTTTTCTGTTTCCGCTATATGAAGCTGTTTTAAATTTAAATTGCTTATAACCTCTGCAAGAACATTTTTGACATCTACTTTTTTAAACGCAACCGGTATATTAAAACTTTTCTCATATTCTGTAAAACTCGTATAATTTACCTTTATAGGCTTTCTTTCAAAATAATCAAAATCTTTATCAATAAAAGCCCTTGTCAATTCCCGTGCTCTATCGGCTCTAAAATTATAGAAAATTATAGAGTCTCCATCTTCGACAACAGACTCTTTGTTTAAAATTAGAGGCTCCATAAACTCATCCGTTATTCCTTTTTGATAAAAAGCCTCTACATCTTTAATGCCTTGAATAATGTTGCCTTTACCAAATACAAGCATATCGTACGCTTTTTGAACCCTGTCCCATCTCTTATCTCTATCCATAGCATAAAATCTTCCTATAATTGTGGATATTATCCCAAAATTTATGCTCTCTGTGAAAGATTCAAGTTCTTTTAAATATTCAATACCACTTGTAGGCGGCGTATCCCTTCCGTCTAAAAAATTATGTATATAAACATTTTTTAAACCGTTTTCCTTTGCCATTTTTATTAAAGCCTTAAGATGATTTATATGGCTGTGCACTCCGCCGTCTGACAAAAGTCCGAAGAGATGCAACTTATGGTTTTTTGATACATCTATTGCACCTTTAAGGACATTATTATTAAAAAAAGAGTTATCTTCTATCGATTTATCTATCTTTACAAGGTCTTGATAAATTATTCTGCCGCTTCCTATGGTCATATGCCCCACTTCGGAATTTCCCATCTGACCATCTGGCAAGCCTACCGAATAGCCGGAAGCATCGAGCAGGGTAAAGCCGTGCTTTTTTACAATCCCGTCGAAATTAGGTTTTTTTGCAGATAAAAAAGCATTGCCAAATTTCTCTTCTCTATACCCTATACCGTCTAAAATTACGAGGATAGTAGGTTTCATTTTTTTACATTTTCCGAAAAAAATCTTAAGAATTTACCTATATATTTAGGGACATCCTTTCTTTCCACTATTACATCAATAAATCCTTTTTCAAGTAAAAATTCTGACCTTTGAAACCCCTCCGGCAGACCGCGCCCTATTGTCTGCTCTATTACTCTTGGACCTGCAAAACCTATCAAGGCATTAGGCTCAGCCATTATAATATCACCAAGCATAGAAAAACTTGCAGCAACCCCTCCTGTTGTAGGGTCTGTTAAAAATGATATGTAGGGCAAACCTTTTTTGGATAACATAGATAGTGCCGCAGAAACCCTTTCCATTTGCATAAGAGAGAGTATTCCCTCCTGCATTCTTGCTCCACCGGATGCACTTATTATAACAAGTCCTATTTTTAATTTCATCGCTTTTTCCACTGCCCTTACGAGTTTTTCACCTGTTGCATATCCCATAGAACCGCCTAAAAATGAAAAATCCATAACGCTTAAAACACAGGGTTCATTATCTATTTTGCAAACCCCGTTAACAACAGCCTCTTTTCTCTTCGTTTTTGCTATTGCTTCTTTCAATCTGTCTTTATATGGTTTTAAATCCGAAAATTCCAAAGGGTCTTTTGTTGTCATTCTTGTGTCAAATTCTTTAAAGGTTCCCTCGTCAACCGTTATCTTAATCCTGTTTGCAGCTGAAATCCTAAAGTAACTTGAACAGTTAGGACAAATCCAATGATTTTGCTCAAGTTCTTCAACATAAAATGTTTCCGAGCAGTTTTTACATTTTACCCACTTGTTTTCTTCCTTCTTTTTTCTTTTAAATAAAGCCATTTTATTCTCCTGAAAAGACTTCTTTGCCTCTGTAAAAAGTTTTAACAACAACGCCTTTTAGTTTTTTATTATGATACGGGGTATTTTTCCCTTTTGAAACAAATTTAAATCTGTCCACAACATATTCTTTTTGTCTGTCTATTAATACAATATTTGCCCATTCTCCTTCGTTTAAACTTCCGCTTTTTAAGTTAAAAATTTTAGACGGTCTATTTGTCATAAGGCTAATTGCTTCGAATAGGCTTATAATTCCTTTTTCGACAAGATATGTATTTACTACGCTGAATGCAGTTTCAAATCCGCTTATTCCGAATGCGGCATTTTGCATAGTGCATTTTTTTAAATCTTCTTCGTGAGGAGCATGATCTGTTGCAATTGCATCCACCAAGCCCTCCGCAAAAGCACTATGAACGGCTTTTAAATCATCCCCACTTCTCAATGGCGGATTAACCTTGGCAAATGTATTATAGTTATCTATTTCACTGTCTGTTAACGACAAGTGGTGAGGTGTAACCTCAAATGTTATATTTGCATTATTATACTTTGCATTTTCTATAACCTTTAGAGACTCTTTTGTGCTTACATGGCAGATGTGAAGCCTGCCCTTTGTGCTTTTTAATATTTCTATATCCCTTGCTATTATGCTTGATTCCGAAACATTTGGAATCCCGCTAAGTCCAAGCTGAAATGCCATTTTACAGTCGTTCACAACACCGTCTTTACTTATATTAACATCTTCTTCGTGAAGCGATAGAGGAATATTTAAATCTTCAGTGTATATTAATGCTTTTCTTAAGAGTTCACCATCCATAACCGGTCTTCCGTCGTCACTAAAAGCAACACAACCCGCTTTCTTCAAAGAGAGCATATCACTTAAACTTTCACCCTTTTCGCCTCTACTTATCGAACCTATAGGATACAAATCACATATCGAAAGGTTGTCCGCTTTATTTTTGATATACTCCACAGTCTGCACATTATCTATAACCGGATTTGTGTTCGGCATGCAACATACGCTTGTAAAACCACCCTTAACGGCAGCCTTTAAACCTGTTTCTACGGTTTCTTTGCTTGTAAAACCCGGATCTCTTAAATGGGCATGCAAATCAACAAAACCGGCAGATGCA
>JAMOPP010000102.1 GCA_027064405.1 Desulfurellales bacterium | reverse complement strand
AAAGAAATAGATGAAATTTTAGAAATAAAAGCAAAGAACGAAGAAGATAAAGAAAGTGAAGACGGAACTGCTTAATATAGATTCTTTAGATAAATCTCAAAAAGAGATATTAAAAATAGGAGCTGATAAATCTTCTGTTTCCATAATGGACAAAAAAGCCTTAAATATAGCTTTTAAAGTTTACGACTGTAAATTTTATCATGCCAATCTTCTAAAACAGGAAGCCCTTACAGTTGGCGCAGAGTGCGCTATTGAAAAGGATACAATAACGGCGAAAACCTTAAAAAGCGATTGCCTTATTTTGGCAAATATGAAACAGGCATATATTCTTTCGGCAAAATTAAAAAATCAGTCTTTTAAATTCTTAAGAGAGCTTGGCGTTGAACTTGAAAACCAACTGCAAAATTTAACTAAATCCGATTTTATATTTCGATTCAACAACAATACGATAGACTTAAAAAACAATATTATGGTTATAGGGATACTCAATGTCACAGACGATTCTTTCTTTGACGGAGGAAAATATAATTCCTTAGATAAGGCTTTACAGCAAACTGAAAAAATGATTGAAGAAGGCGCAGATATCATAGATATCGGTGCAGAATCTACAAGACCCGGAAGCCTGCCACTTGAACTTGACAAAGAACTAAAGAGAATTATACCGGTTGTAAAAGAGGTAAAAAAACGCTTCACAATTCCAATTTCAGTCGATACATACAAATCAAAGGTTGCGCAGGAGTCAATTTTTGAGGGAGCTGATATTATTAATGATATCAGCGGATTAACATTTGATAAAAATATGGCAAATGTTTTATCGGAAAGTAAATGCGGAATTATCGCCATGCACATCAAGGGAACACCAAAGAATATGCAGAAAAATCCCCAATATGAACACTTAATATATGAAATAAACGAATTTTTTAAATCTATTCTTGAAAAAACCGACAGTTTTAACATAGAAAGAAATAGAGTTATTCTTGATGTCGGAATAGGATTCGGCAAAACCTATGATGATAATTTTAAAATAATAGACAACATAAATTCATTTAAAATACATGGAAGACCCATTTTAATCGGCGCTTCAAGAAAGAGTTTTATCGGTGCGGTTTTGAATGAATCAAATCCTGACAAAAGACTCTACGGAACAGTTGGAGTCAATGTTGCATCGTATTTGAAAGGCGCAAGAATTTTCAGAGTGCATGATGTCAAGGCGAACAAAGAAGCACTACTTATGGCAAAGAGTATTAATAACTCTTAAAAAACTATATCTGCCAATTTCAATAGAGAATTTTCAGCTTTATCCTTTATAAACAGATTAGGCTTACATACCGCAAGAGAATTTTCGTCAGGATTGATTGTTACAACAAAAGAACCGTTATTTTTAAGTCTTTTTGCCACATAATCATTTGTAGGAACAGCAGAACTTGAACCAATCAAAAACACCAAATCGGGAGTACCCACATTGTGCATAAAATTATAATAATTGTTTATTTGATAATCATTTTCAATATAAGACCAATCACCGAACATTAAAATATTCGGCCTTAAAAGCTCGCCACATTTTGGACAGATGGGCAAATTCTCAGCCTTCATCGTATCATAATCAAGTTGACAGAGCGGCACTTTATTATTTTTTCTAACACCGTATGAGCAACTTGAGCCCCGCATACATTGAAGACGCCACATTGAACCGTGCACTTCGTAAATAAGCGACTCGTCAAGTCCTGATATTATATGGTAACCGTCAGTATTTGTTGTATGCACAAAAGATTCTTTAAACGCATATTTTATTAGCCTGTTTATTACACCATATCCTTTATGAGGCTTATTTTCATAGGCGTTTCGCCTGCGCCACTCATAAAACGCCCAAGCATATTGCGCTCGTACCTCAAAACTACGGGGATTGGCAAGTTCAATAGCTTCAAGTCCCAATCTCTTAAAAGCGGGAAAATTGCGCCAATACCCCTCTTTATCTCTAAATGTAGGTATCCCGCTGTCTGCACTCATACCCGCACTTGTTAAAAACAGGCAACTTTCTGATTTTTCCACAACTTCCTTTAATTTTTTAAAGTCATTTATAATCATACTTTACCTCTTTTTATCACACTCTCCATAAGTATTT
>JAMOPP010000101.1 GCA_027064405.1 Desulfurellales bacterium | reverse complement strand
AAACATTTTGCATTATATCCCTTTTTATTTAGCTGTTTTTCTAACTCTAAAGCGGCTTCTTTGTTTGTTTTATATGTAAAAGCAACTTTATAGCCTTCTTCTGCCAGCTGATTTACTATTGCTTTACCAATTCCACGACTTCCGCCTGTTATCAAAGCTGTTCTAAACATTTTTTTATCTCCATCTCTATAGCTTTTTCGTCTATCCCAAAGACTTCAGCAAGCTCCTTTGGGTCTCCAGATTTGCCGAATTTATCTTTAATGCCAATTTTTACAACTTTGACGGATAAACCAGACTCAGCAACAACAGAATCAATTAAGGAACCCAGTCCGCCAACAATATTATGGTCTTCACAGGTAATAGCAAATTTTTTACCCTTTAATATTTCAACAAAACTCTCTTTATTGATAGGCTTGAGTGTCGGAACATTAACAACTGCAACATCGTGATGTTTTGCAGCATTCAATGCTCTATATGTCTCAATACCGGTTGCAAAGATCACAATGTTTCTTCCGTCTTTTAATATATCGGGTTCTCCCAATCTAAATTTGTATTTTTTATCGTGAATATTAGGTACAGGACTTCTTCCCGTTCTCATATAAACAGGACCTTTATGAGATAGTGCAAAATCCAGGCACTTTTTAAGCTCTATCTCATCAGCGGGTGACAAGACAACAAAATTAGGAATTGCCCTATAAACAGCCAAATCTTCAATAGCCTGATGCGTTGCGCCATCAGGACCTGTATCAATGCCCGGATGAGATGCTATAATTTTCACATTAAAATTAGGATAAGCAATCGAATTTCTTGCCTGTTCAATTGCTCTTAAGGATGCAAAAATCGCATAGGTTGAAACTATTGGGATTATTCCAAGCGTTGAAAGTCCTGCGGCTACACCAAACATGTTTTGCTCTGCGATGCCGCACTGGACAAATCTATCAGGATATTTGTCTCTAAACCAATGAGTAAATGTTCCGCCTGCAACATCAGCATCAAGCACGAAAAAATCGTCTCTTTTTTCTGCAAGTTCAACAAGGTATTTACCAAAAGCCTCTCTTAAAGATATCACTGCTTTAGCTCCTTTAGTGCCTGCTTGAGCTCTTCTTTTGTAAGCCCTCTACTGCCGTGCCATGCAGGATTATTCTCCATAAAGGAAACACCCTTGCCTTTTATAGTGTGTGCAATTATGCAGGTTGGCTTATCTTTGATAGATTTTGCTTCTTTAAACGCATCTCTTATCTGTTCAAAATTATGTCCATCTATCTCAATAACGTGCCAGCCGAATACCTTCCATTTATCAGCCAACGGAGACAAAGCTGTAACATTATCGCAGGTATTATCACTCTGCAAATTATTGTAATCTACGATAACAACAAGATTGTCAAGCTTATGAAATGCACCAAACATTGCACCTTCCCATACCTGGCCTTCGTTGCACTCACCATCACCCAGAATAACATAAGTTCTAAATTTTTTATTCAATCTTTTTGCGCCAAGTGCTATTCCCAAAGCAGCAGAAAAACCCTGACCTAAAGAACCAGAAGCAACTTCTATTCCGGGAATGCCAACTTCTGGATGACCTTGAAGTAGAGCATTCGTTTTTCTAAGTCTCCATAATTCTCTTTTCGGTATAAACCCTTTTAAAGCCAAGACAGCATATAAAGCAGGACAGGCATGACCTTTGGATAGAATAAACCTGTCTCTATCAGGATCAGTGGGACTTTTTATGTTCATCTCTTCGAAGTAGAGATATGTTAAAATGTCAACAACAGATAAAGAGCCACCCGGATGGCCAGACTGGGCATAGTGAATAGATACGAGTAAATACTTTCTAATTTTAGTAGAATTTTCTTTCATTTTTCTCCTACTGCTATAATAGATTTAGTTCCACCCTTTATTACCGCTGCTACTTTCCATTTTAGTAAATCAGGTAATTTCCACCACAACCAGCTTTTTTCTATTAAACCTGGTTCCAAAAAAATAACTTTAAAACCAAATAACTCTAATGTACTCTTTAATGTTTCTGGTGAATAAGGTTTTACATGGGTTGGGTCGTTATAAAAATTTTTCCAGTCCATTTTCCAATTTGGTGTCCTTATAAAAATAAAACCACTTTTTTTTAACACTCTATATGACTC
>JAMOPP010000100.1 GCA_027064405.1 Desulfurellales bacterium | reverse complement strand
TCCTGCCTCAAGAGTTACATGGTCTCCGAGTATAATTCTTGATTCTCTTTCGTATATGGGGTGAGCAAGAATTAAATCCTCAAGCTCTTTGCCTTTTATTGTTTTTACAATTTCGTATTTTTCAATGGAAAACTTTTTCATTAAATCTTCTACAAGTTTCAAGGCAACAAGGTATATTTCCCTTTCTGCAATTTGAACAAATGCATACTCAATTTCAGGATTAACGGCAACTGCCATATTGGCAGGTATTGTCCATGGTGTAGTTGTCCATATTATGGCGGATACGGCTTTTCCGAGAAACAATTTATCTTCTGAAGACAAATCACTAATAAAATCAAATTTTACATATATTGAATCGCTTTCATCATCCTGATACTCAACCTCTGCCAAAGCAAGTGCAGTTTTGCATGAAGGACACCAATAGACAGGCTTCTTTTGTTTATACAGGAGTTCTTTATCTACAAATTTCCCAAGTTCTCTTAGGGTATCAGCTTCGTATCGATGATTCATAGTTAAATATGGCGTATCCCAATATCCAAATACGCCCAAGCGCTTGAATTCTTCTTTTTGTACATCTACAAACTTTGTTGCATACT
This sequence comes from Desulfurellales bacterium, assembly GCA_027064405.1. Classification (GTDB taxonomy): domain Bacteria; phylum Campylobacterota_A; class Desulfurellia; order Desulfurellales; family Hippeaceae; genus JAMOPP01. The sequence continues at coordinate 10,728 of JAMOPP010000100.1, read as the reverse complement.
CTCTGCAAAGCTTTCTAAAATCGCTTTTATCCATCAAATTTTTCTTTTTTTTGCCTATCTCCTTTTCTATATTGTGTTCAATAGGCAAACCGTGGCAATCCCAACCCGGAACATATGGAGACTGATATCCCATCATAGTTCTTGATTTTATAATTATATCTTTTAGAACTTTGTTTAGCACATGCCCCATATGGATATGACCGTTTGCATAGGGCGGTCCGTCATGTAGAACAAATTTACTGTTTCCCTCTTTATCTTTTACTATTTTTTCATATATATTATTTTCTTCCCATTTTTTAAGCATTTCAGGTTCTTTATTTGATAGATTTGCCTTCATAGGAAATGCTGTATTGGGCAGCAAAAGAGTATCTTTATACGACATATTATCCCCTCAATTTTACATTAAATTTATTTTCTATCTCGTTATACACGGAATTTACTATCTCATCTATTTCGGTATCTTTAAAGGTTGAGTCGGAGTTGTTCTTTAAAATAAGTCTAAAAGCCAAACTTTTCTTGTTCTTTTCCTTTAATTGATCGTAAACATCAAAAAGTGTTGCGCTGTAAATATTTTCATTGTTTTTTATGGTGGATATTATATCCTGCACATCTATATCTTTATCTGCAACCACCGCCAAATCCCTTGTAACCGTAGGAATCTTAGGTATTTTTTTATACATATTGATATTGTTTAATCGCTCAATTAAACATCCTGCACTCAATTCACCAATCAGTATTCTTTTCTTTCTGTCAAATTTTATGCCGAAAACTTCGTACAAATCCGGATGTAACTCACCTATATATCCGAGATTTTCATTTTGCAAGAATAGATCTGCACTTCTTTTCGGATGTAAAAATTCTTTTTCTGAGCGCTTATATATAAAAGAAGAGTTGGAAATGCCGGCAATAGCTTCACTTACGCCTTTTATGTCATAAAAATCATAAAATCTCTCTTTTTCAAACCAATTTAAGGGCGTATTGCCCCACATCAGAAATCCTATTTTGTAGGATTCTTTTACATAATCCTTATCCTTAAAAAACACCCTACCAAATTCAAATATGGGAACCGTTTTTGCACCTTTGTTGATATTAAACACGAGATTATCCATCAATCCGCAGGCAATCGTTGTTCTCATAACACTTTGATTTTCTATTAAAGGATTTTTAAGATAGACAAATTTATCTTCATCTTTGTCAAATAGTTTTAATCTACTGCTCTCCGTAAAAGAGTAGTTGATTACTTCAAACATACCCATATAGGATAGTGCTTCTGCAACCCTTTTCTGATAGGAGTTAATTTTGTTTTCCTCTTTAAAAGAGACGCTTACAACGGGCATTGTTGCTGTTATATTGCCGTATCCCATTATTCTTGCAACCTCTTCCGCTACATCGGCTTCATTTTCCATATCAAAACGGTATGTAGGCGCATAAACGATAAAACTGTCGTTATCTTGATTCTGTGGTTTAAACTGAAGATTCTGCATAACTTCAAAAATTTCATCTTTGTTAAAATTAGAACCTAAAAGTTTATTTATTCCGCTATATTTGCAGATTATTTTTTTACTTTCAAAGGAGTGTTCTTTTAAATCTATAATTCCTTCATAAATTTTTGCATCGGCATACAAACTTAATAGTTTTAGTGCATATGAAGTTGCATCTATACACAGATTGGGGTCAACACCCCTTTCAAAACGATGAGAAGCCTCTGTATGAAGTTTCAGTTTTCTTGCCGTAAGCCTTACGCTTGTGGGATTAAAATGGGCACTTTCAAGTAGTATTGTTGTGGTTTTATCGGAAATACTCGATTCTTCTCCACCCATAACGCCGGCTATTGCTATTGCTTTTTTATCATCGGATATGACCAGCATATCCTCGTCAAGTTCATACTCCTTCGAATCAAGTGCCGTTATTTTTTCTTGAATTTGTGCATTTCTGATTGTAATAGAGCCATCTATTTTGTCAGCATCAAAAGCGTGCATAGGCTGACCAAATGCCATAAGTACATAATTTGTTATATCTACAATGTTATTTATAGGTCTTATGCCACTTTTTAGAAGTCTCATTTTAATAAAAAACGGCGAGGGCTTTACTTTTATGTCGACAGCTGCGAGGGTATATCTTGGGCAATTTGCATAGTTTTCAATTTTTGCAGATATAATGTCTTCTATTTTTTTACCATTTGTTTTGAAATCTTTATTCGGATATTTAAGTTCCTTTTTTGTTAAAGCCTTAATATCCCTTGCAACGCCAAGTATACTTAAAGCATCCGCTCTATTCGGTGTAAATTCTATCTCTATCAGGTAGTCATTGAATTCGTCTATGCTGTTCAATTTTGCACCGTTTTTGGCTGTTTCTTCAAGAACAAGACCTTCGTCAGACGGAGCATCCATACCAAAATCGTAAGCTGATAAAATAACACCGTTACTTTTAAATTCTCCGAATTCCTTCGATTTTATTATCGTATCTTTAAATTTTTTACCGTTTTCAACAAAAGCAATTTTATCATTTACATTTAATCTTTTTCCCGTTGAAACTATTTCAGTGAAGCCGTTTCCCGTATCAACCTTGTAAATATTCAAACCGTTTTTGCTTGTAATTTTGGCAATTTGTCCAATCACGGCATCGTAGGTTTCTATTTTTTTAACGGAATCAACTTCAAGTCCCGCCATAGTTATCTTATCAGCTAATTCACTAACCGAGCACTCTATGTCTATAAATTCTTTAAGCCAATTATATGAAACTATCATAGTGTTTTACCCGCCATATAAGAAAATTGATTTAAAAACCTTATGTCATTTTCAAAGAATAACTTTATATTATCAATTCCGTATTTCAACATAGCAAATCTCTCTATTCCCAACCCGAATGCGAAACCGTTATACTCCTTGCCGTATTCTACATTCGCCAACACATTAGGGTGCACCATTCCACATCCCAAGACCTCTAAAAAGCCGGTATGAGAGCAAACCCTACATCCTTTGCCTTTGCACATTATGCAACCTATATCAACCTCTGCAGAAGGCTCGGTAAAAGGGAAATAACTTGGCCTGAACCTTACCGGAACATCACCGAAAAACATTTGCAAAAATTGTATCAAAACACCCTTTAAATCGGAAAATCGTATATTTTTATCTATAAGTAGACCCTCTATCTGGTGAAACATAGGAGAATGTGTAATATCGGAGTCTCTCCTGTAAACTTTACCCGGTGATACAAACATTACAGGCGGTGGAGTATCCTTCATAATTCGAATTTGTGTTGGAGATGTGTGTGTTCTCAGCAACACATTATCGTTTACATAAAAGGTATCCTGCATATCCCTTGCCGGATGCTCTTTTGGTATATTGAGCATTTCAAAGTTATATTTATCGTATTCTATCTCAGGACCTATTTCAACATTAAACCCCAAAGACTGAAATATATTTTCAATTTCTATTATTGTCTTAGTTATCGGATGGACAGCACCAAATTTATTTATCCTTGCCGGAAGACTTATATCTATAAGTTCCTGCTCAAGAGCTCTCTGTTTTACAAATTTATCTATTTCTTGAGATTTTTTTCTTATTTCATCTTCAATGTAGCCTTTTAACTCATTTATTTTTCTTCCAAACTCCCTTTTGCTTACATCAGGCAATCCGTTCATCTGCTTGAAAAAATGTGTTATTTTGCCTTTTTTACCTACAAAAGAAGATTTTAGTTGTTTAAGACTTTCTTTATCTTCTACGCTTTTAACAAGAGAATCAAACTCTTTTTTTATGGAATTCATTGTTCCTCCAAACTAAAAAAAATGCGAAAAAATACTCAAAATTAAGTACTCTTTCGCATCTTTAAAAAACTTAAAAGGCTTTTATTATTGTACGCTTTTTATCAAATTTTGAAATTCTTCAGGCTGATTAATTGCAAGTTCACTAAGCACTTTTCTGTTCAAATCAATGCCTTTCTCTTTTAGAAGATGCATAAATTTACTGTAGCTTAAGCCCTCTGCTCTGACTGCAGCATTGATTCTTGTGATCCATAATCTTCTAAAATCTCTTTTCTTTGCTTTCCTGTCTCTATAAGCATAAGTTAACGCTTTTCTTACACTCTCTTCTGCGTTTTTAAATGTTGAGTGTCGTCTTTGATAGAACCCCTTTGCGAGGTTCAATATTTTCTTGTGTCTTCTTCTCCTTGTATATCCGCTCTTAACTCTCAATTTATTCCTCCTGATTACTTATAAGGCATCAATCTGCTTAAATTTTGAAATACCTTTCCGCTTTTTATTACATTTACCTTTTTAAGATTTCTCTTTCTCTTTCTGTTTTTAGAAGAGAGCAGATGGCTTTTACCGCCCTTAAAAGATTTCATAAATCCGTTTGCCGTACGCGAAAAGCGTTTAGCGGCAGCTCTTCTTGTTTTTAACTTCATTGAGTCCTCCGTTTATTTAATAGGCATAAAAGAAAAAGACATTCTCCTACCCTGATAATCAGGTTTGCCTTCTATAGTGCCGTATTCTTCCAAGTCAAGTTTAATTCTTTCTATAAGATTATTTATAAGCTCTTTTTTGTCAAACTCTCTTCCTCTGAAAAAAACATTGAACTTGACCTTGTTTTGTTCAGATAAAAACTTTTTGGCTTTATTGATTTTTGTGTTGTAATCGTTATCGGCAATGCGAGGTCTGAGTTTGAGCTCCTTTACTTTAATAACCTTTTGAGCCCTCTTATTTTTTTGATCCTTTTTCTGTTTATCGTAATGATACTTCCCGTAATCCATTATCTTACAGACAATCGGATCGGTATTGGGACTTACCATAACCAAATCAAGACCTATATTTTGTGCTCGCAAGAGAGCCGTTTGATAATCTACAACACCTACCTGTTCTCCGTTTTCGCCAATCAACCTTACCTTACTTGCCTTTATATTCTCATTTATTGGCGGTAACTCCTTTTTTCTAAAATCCTTACTTATATATCACCTCCTGGATGATGTTTCATTTTTTAATGTGGAAATAAAATCATCTATAACAAAACTTCCCATATTACCCTGTTTTCTCTTTCTCACGGAAACCGTATTGCTCTCTTTCTCCTTATCCCCAACAACAACAGTATACGGAATTTTATCGTTTTCTGCCAGTCTTATTTTTTTTGATAAGGTTTCGTTCCTTTTTTCAAGCTCAGAGCGTATTCCGGTTGCTATCATTTTGTTGTGTATGTTTTCTGCATATTCTTCATGTTTTTGAGAAATAGGTATGACTCTTACCTGAACAGGTGCGAGCCATAAGGGAAAATCTCCTGCATAATTTTCTATTAGAACGGCAATAAAGCGCTCAATTGAACCCAATATAACCCTGTGAATCATAACCGGTCTTTTTTCTTTTCCGTTGTCATCAATATAAGAGAGATTAAATCTCTCAGGAAGTGTAAAATCGCACTGTATTGTAGCGCATTGCCAGCTTCTTCCAAGGGCATCCTTTATCTTTACATCTATTTTAGGACCGTAGAACGCTCCGTCTCCTTCATTTATTTCATATTCTCTATTTGTGTTATTTAGTGCATTTATCAATGCATTTGTGGCAAGATTCCATTCTTCGTCACTACCTATTGAGTTCTTTGGTCTTGTTGATATTTCAAGTGTATAATCAAATCCAAAAATTTCCATAGCATCTCTTACAAAATCCAAGACGCCGATTATTTCGTCGTTAAGCTGCTTTTGCATACAAAAAATATGGGCATCGTCCTGTGTAAATTCTCTTACCCTTAAAAGTCCGTGAAGCACGCCGCTTTTTTCATGTCTGTGAACTACACCAAGCTCAAAATATCTCTTAGGTAGCTCTTTATAGCTTCTTTTTCTTGATTTATAAACCTCAATATGGCCCAAACAATTCATAGGTTTTATGCCGAAGCTCTGCTTGTCTATTTCGGTGAAATACATATTTTCTCTGTAGTGGTCAAAGTGACCGCTCTGTTTCCAGAGATCTGTTCTTAGAATCTCAGGGCCTTTAACAAACTCATAGCCTCTTTTTATATGCTCGGTTCTTTCAAAATTTTCTATTATGTCTCTTAACATAGCACCCTTGGGATGCCATATAACGAATCCGGCTCCAACCTCGTCCTCAATGCTAAAAAGCTCAAGCTCTGTTCCGAGTTTTCTGTGGTCTCTTTTTTTAACCTCTTTTAAGAAATTAAGGTATTCGTCAAGCTCTTCTTTGGTTGCAAAGGCGGTTCCGTATATTCTTTGTAGCATCGGTCTTTTTTCGTCACCCCTGAAATATGCACCGGCAACACTCAAAAGTTTGAAATTTTTAAGGTATATTGTTGACGGTATGTGGGGACCTCTGCAAAAATCCGTAAAATCACCCTGAGTGTAAAAACTGACAACATCATCATCTATGCTTTCTATGATTTCTACCTTGTATTCATCGCCTTTATTTTTAAAATATTCCAATGCTTCCTGTTTCTTTAACTCTCTTCTTGAAAATGGGTAATTTGCGGAAACGATTTTTTTCATCTCTTTTTCTATATTTTTAAGGTCGTCTTCGTTTAGGGTTCTTCCTAAGTCCATATCGTAATAAAACCCGTTTTCTATAGCAGGACCGATAGAGAATTTTGCATCTTTAAAGATGTGTGATACAGCCTGTGCCATAATGTGTGCTGCGGAATGTCTTAAAATCTCCAAACCCTTTTTTGTATTAACATCTATAAATTTAACTTCACTATCCTTATCAAGGGTGTGATTAAGGTCATATATTTTGCCGTCTATTTCAACAGCCAAAACCTCTTTCATCTTTTTGTCTTTTGCAAATTTTAATAAATTCGTTCCGCTACTCAATTTCATAACTTACCTCAATAAATTCAACCAAAATGGTGGGCGTAGAAGGTTTCGAACCATCGACCTCTTGCACGTCAAGCAAGCGCTCTCCCCCTGAGCTATACGCCCAAACTGGATTGATTTGTTACCATTTTCAATGTATATTGTCAAGAGTAAATTCATTTTTGACGGTGAAAAAAATAGATAAACCAAGTATAAAACAGCCGAATAGTTTTAACTTTATCTTTTTATCTGAGATTTAGATTCTCAATATTAAATTTAATAAGAAATATTATCGCAATAGTCTCTTCATCTTATTCTGCCTCCCGTTTTAACTGTTTTTTGGTAAATTTTTAACTTTATGCGGAAATTTGCTACAAATTGCTTGACACTCTAACATAACTAAAGTATAAAAGAAACTGCTTTTTTAAGATTTGAGTAAGAAGAGAGGTTTGAGAAATGAAAACTTTTATGGGACAATTTGAACCCGATAGCAGGCCGTGGTATTTGGTTGATGCTAAGGGCAAAACACTTGGAAGAATGGCTACAAAAATAGCAGATATTTTAAGAGGCAAAGATAAACCTACTTTTACGCCCAACACCGACTTGGGTGGATTCGTAGTTGTGATAAACGCTAAGGATGTAAAACTCACAGGCAACAAACTTGAACAAAAACAGTATTATAGACATAGCGGATATATAGGAAGTATCAAGTCTGTATCGGCTAAAGATATGCTTGAAAAATCACCTGAGAGGGTTATTGAGCACGCTGTAAAGGGTATGTTGCCAAAAAATAAACTTTCGAGCCAGTTAATTAAGAAATTAAAAGTTTATGCGGATAGCGAGCATCCTCATACTGCTCAAAATCCGACTAAAATAGAAATTTAGAGGTGTTAAATGGATAAATTTTACGCAACCGGAAAAAGGAAAACAGCTGTAGCAAGGGTTTGGGTCTATCAGGGCAACGGCTCTATAACGGTAAATAAAAAAAGTCTTGAGGAATATTTTGGCGGATTGGATGAGGCAAAATTAAAGGTTCAATATCCTATTAGTGTTGCCGATTTAACCGGCAAGCTTGATGTATTTGCTACCGTGAAAGGAAGCGGGATTATGGCTCAGGCTGAGGCGTTGAGGCACGGAATTTCAAAGGCTTTAACCGAGTACGATGCTTCGCTGAGAGGGAAACTAAAACCTCTTGGTCTTTTGAGTAGGGACTCAAGGGTAAAAGAAAGAAAGAAATACGGAAGAAAGAAGGCGAGAAAGTCCTTCCAGTGGTCAAAGAGATAAATACTATTTAAGTCGCACTCTTTTGTGCGACCTTTTAACCTTTATGATAAAAGTCGGAATTGTAGGCATCACGGGATTCGCAGGTTTAGAACTTTTAAAAATACTCTTAAAACATAGGTTTATCCAAGTAGAATATATATCGTCAAGAAGTGAAAACGGTAAAAATTTAACAGATATATACCCTCAATTTTCAAACATATTCGATACAAAAATTGAAGAGATAGACACGGAAAAGATAAAATCTTTGGATGTTGTTTTTCTTGCTCTTCCGCATACGATTTCTATGGAGATTGCAAAAAATTTATACGGAAGCGTGAGAATTATAGATTTAAGCGCAGATTTTAGACTGTCTTCAGTAGATGTATATGAAAAATGGTACAACAAAAAACACACAGCCGCCGATTTACTTAAGAAAGCGGTTTACGGGTTGCCTGAACTTAATAAAGAAAAAATAGCAAAATCAAACTTAATAGCAAATCCGGGGTGTTATGCAACAAGTATTATACTGCCACTTTCCCCTATCCTGGACTATATAGATAAAAAATCTATTATTGCAGACTCCGCAAGTGGCGTAAGCGGAGCGGGAAGAGGCGTTAAATCAAATCTGCAGTTTTGCGAGGTTAATGAGAACTTTAAGGCGTACTCAGTAGCAAAACACAGACACACGCCGGAAGTAGAAGAGGTGCTCTCATCAATCTCCGATGGCGTTAAAATAACATTTTCACCCCATCTTTTGCCACTGCAAAGGGGCATATTGTCAACTGTTTATGCTAAGCTAAATAAATCGATAGAGAAAGATGAAGTTTTTGATATTTGCAAGCGGTTTTATAAAAATGAGTTTTTTGTGAGAATCAAGAAAGAGCTACCTTCTTTAAACAGTGTAAGGGGAAGCAATTTCTGCGACATAGGTATTGAAATAGATGAAGAAAATAATAGACTGATAATGGTTAGTGCCATAGATAATTTAATAAAGGGTGCGAGCGGTCAAGCCGTGCAAAATATGAATATAATGTTTAATTTAAACGAGGAAGAAGGGCTGGAACTTCTTTCATATTATCCATGATAGCTAAAAAATCGGATAAAGCCTTAAACATAGTTAAATCGGTCAAAATATTTGCGACAAGTGCAAATCTTACTCGCAAAGATGTTGATGTCGGATTAATATATACAGATAAGGATACTGTTTCGTCTGCAGTATTTACAAAAAATAGTGTTAAAGCGGCTTGTGTTTTATACGACATTGAACTTTTAAAAGAAAACAGAAACATAAAAGCCGTAATAGTAAACAGCGGCAACGCCAATGCGTGTAATTCAAATGGTTTTGAAGCCATTGATGCCGTGACAACCTCTTTATCCGGTAAATTGAACATAGACAAAAATCAAATTTTCGTGGCTTCAACCGGCATTATAGGGGAAGATTTACCCTATGAGAAGATTAACGCTTCTTTGGATAAGTTAATATCCCAAACGGATAATAGCTCTGATCTGTTTGCAGAGTCTATAATGACAACCGATACGGTGAAAAAGCAGTACGCATTGGAATGTAGTTTTTTAGGAACAAGGTTTAATATAGGTGCTGTTGTCAAAGGTGCCGGTATGATACATCCCAATATGGGTACGATGCTTTCATTTATAGTAACCGATATTAAAATTTCTCAAAAAATGCTGGATAGTGCCTTGTTGTATGCTGTAAATCATTCGTTTAACAGAATTAGCGTAGATGGAGATATGTCAACAAATGATACGGTATTTATAATGTCAACCCAAGAAGCCAAAAATGACAAAATTGTAGATGAAAACGAACTATACCGATTTTTCGAGGATAATTTGACTAATGTCTGCACAAATCTTGCAAAAATGATTGTTAAAGACGGTGAAGGTGCAACAAAAATAGCTGAGATTGTAGTTGTAGGTGCTATAAAAGAAAAAGACGCAGAAAAGATTGCAAGGGGGGTATCTAACTCTCTACTCGTGAAAACGGCGTTATTCGGTCAAGATCCGAACTGGGGTAGGATTTTGGATGCCGCAGGGTATTCTTTTGAACATCTTGATGTGCAGAAATTAAATATGTTTATAGGTGATAACCTTGTTTTTAGTAAAGGAAAAAGCACAAATTTTGACAAAAAGGTGCTTCAAGAATATATGAAAAATGAAGAAATAGAAATCTTGATAGATTTAGGTGTAGGAGCCTGTACCTACAATATGTGGTTTAGCGACATAAGCTATAATTATGTAAAAATCAATGCAGAATATCACACATAAATTAAATATTTTTTCATTTAAACGATATAATTTTGCATATCTTGGAAAAATTGGTAAAATTAAAGAGTTCTATTTTAAGGTGGTAGTATGAAAAGAGCGGTAATTGTAGTGGATATGCTGAATGATTTTACACTCGATGATGCACCTTTAAAGGTTGATGAGAACAAAAAAATTATACCAAATATCCGGGAACTTATTGATAATGCTCGAAGTATCGGTGATTCTATAATATATGTCTGTGATTCTCATCAGGAAAATGACAAAGAGTTTGAAATATGGCCCAAACATTGCGTAAAAGGCACAAAAGGCGCTGAAATAGTCAGTGAACTCAAGCCGTTAGATAACGATTTCATAGTAAATAAAACAACATATGACGGATTTTACAATACCGTCTTA
>JAMOPP010000099.1 GCA_027064405.1 Desulfurellales bacterium | reverse complement strand
GTCGACATTACGGCTCTTTATATTTTTTACAACATCTTTTAAGCTCTCTAAATCGTAAAGCTTTTCAACCTTAGTTCTTTTCGCAAAATAATTTTCTCTTAGACGGGAAAGTGCTTTGTCCAAAAACAGATTACCCGTATACTCTTTTTCTTTTTTCATTTTTTCTTCTCGTTTAAAATTTTATTTAGTTTTCTTTTTTTAGTCTCGTGCCCTATTCTTATCCTTACAAAAATAACTAAAAACGCAGTAATAAAAACAAGTATCCCAAGAATAATTCTTGCTAAATTTTGATTTTTGAGTTTATTATGTTTTGTTACAACTATTTTGTTGTATTTATTTTGTGTCACTGTTGCTTTTTCCGCATTTACTATAAAGGCGGAATTTAAAAAAAGAATTAACCCGATTATAAAAATAATTTTTATTTTTGTCATGGTATTATAAGTTTTATTTCACGCGGTATATCAAGCCTGTTTAAATCAAAATTTATCTCTTTTACAGATATATTTTTTTGCGATAGTGTTAAGACTTTATCCGTTTTTGTATCTACTGCTCTAATAATTATACGATACTGTTTGTCGCAATAAAAATATGTTCCTACAATAAAATATCTTGTATCCGTTTTACGGTTCAAAAACTCTACATCATTTTTTTTAACCTCAAACCACTCCTTAAAATCTGTTTTTTCCACATTGAGAGAACATCTTGACAAATCATCATACAAGAGGTTTTTCATATACAATCCGTCTTTATCAATATGCATATCGTTTGTATTTAAAAAATCCGATAAGCCTATTTTGCACTTCTTATCCAATCTACTATCGTTGCATATCTGTTTCGACATATCATTTATAACACAGGGAAGATTAACTGCATAAGATATGCTGTTTTTATCATCTATATTATCCCCGACTCTGTATGGATTAAGATTAACACATCCGTATAGAGCAAAAAAGAATGCAAAATATATAAAGAAGAATACAGGCTTTTTAAACATACCTAAAAATACAATTGAATTGCTTTATAGTCAAGGATATTTATTAAGTGGACTACTCGCTTATTGGGAATTGTTTCCAATCGAGACTTTAAGATAAGTTTTCAACTAACCGAAAAATATACAACTATCCATCGAACTATTTTTTTAAGTTGCATATTGAGACGATTAATTTTATAAAAAGAGGCGTGGATTTGAGAAAGAACTTAAAATAAAATATTTTCTATGGGGGTTAAAAATGGGTTGGATCTATCTTGCATTGGCAATACTCTTTGAAATTAGCGGCACAACATGTATGAAATTATCAATGGGTTTTACAAAAACGCTACCTTCGGTTCTGATGTTTGTTTTCTATTTTTTAAGTTTTATTCCAATGACAGTCTCTCTAAAAACAATAGATGTAAGTATCGCATATGCCGTATGGTCGGGTGTCGGCACAGCGCTCATTACAATAATAGGCATAGTTGAATTTAAAGAGCCGATAAGCACCTTAAAAATAGTTTCCATTGCTTTAATAATTTTCGGCGTAGTAGGTTTGCACTTAAGCGGTCAACATATGTCTTAAAAGGAGCAGAAAAAGCCGATAGCCTCAACATATCTTTGTTCTCAAAGCACCAAAATTACTTAAAAAATTTAAACGGATTATCGTTACCGTTCAGCGGCATCTGCTACGATAGGTTTAATACATTGCCACAATATTTACCCTACCTCTCTCTAATTTTTAAAATGGTGAGTATGTGCGCACTTATTAGACAACTATAAATAATATTGCTTTACAAGAATTCCCTATAAATATATAATTCTTAAAACATAATCTTGAAAATGTAAATTTGTTGGAGGTGGTAAAATGAAAAGTTACAAAGCCTTTATAGGTGGTGAATGGATTGAAACAGCTCAAACGCTTGATGTAACGGACAAATATTCAGGCAAAACCATAGCAACCGTAGCTAAAGCCTCAAAAGAAGATGTAGAAAAGGCACTAAAGGCTGCTGATGATGCCTTCAAAGAATTTAAAAAAATACCAGCTTATCAAAGAGGCGAAATATTGGAAAAAGCAGCAAATTTAATAAAACAACGCTCTGATGAACTTGCAACAACAATATGCCAAGAAGCAGGCAAATCCTGGAAATACTCCGTAGGTGAAGTAACAAGAGGATAC
>JAMOPP010000098.1 GCA_027064405.1 Desulfurellales bacterium | reverse complement strand
AATCTCATATTCGTCTATCTCGTAATCATAATAACAATAATCTATATCAAAACTTTTCGGAATAATTGAATCAATCTCTTTCATATATTTTTTAACTTCATCTTTTATATTTGTATGTTTATAAACGAACTCTTGATATTTTTGCTTTATATTATCATCCTTTAAAATCTCATCTAAAAAAGATAGCTTTAATGAAATGTTCATAAAAATCCTTAAAATTAAGATAACTTTGTAACTCCGCAAAAGTCTAATATTTGTTTATTGGTGAGTAGTGATTGGTGATTGGTGATAAGTGATTTGAATTCTTTGTGTGCTACTAAAAACACAATTATATCTGCTGTCTCAATTGCAGTTGTGTAATCGATTATTTCAAATTCTTCATATTCGCAGATGTTTGGCTCAACAGCAAGAATGTTTAAATTATCCTGTTTTAGTGCTCTTGTTATATAAAGAGCTGGCGATTCTCTCAAATCATCAATATCGGGCTTAAACGCTAAACCCATACACGCTATTATGGGTTTTCTTTTATTTTTTAATTCGAATTTAAGTGCTTCGTTTTTTATCTTTTCAATAACCCATTCGGTTTTGTAATTATTTACTTCTCTTGCAGTTTTTATAAGTTTTGCTTCTTTTTTGGCGTCGGCAACTATAAACCACGGGTCAACTGCTATGCAGTGTCCACCTACTCCCACTCCCGGATAAAGTATATTTACTCTTGGATGTCTATTTGCAAGTTCTCTAAGTTCCCACACATCAATTCCATATTTATCACAAATCATACTAAGTTCATTAGCAAAAGCAATATTAACATCTCTAAAGGAATTTTCGACAAGTTTGCATAGTTCCGCTGTTTTTGAGTTTGTTATCAGCACTTCTCCCGACACAAAGGTTTTATAAAAGCTTGCCGCTTTTTGTGATGATATTTTATCTATTCCACCAACTATTCTATCGTTTTCCACAAGTTCGTTCATTATCTTTCCAGGAAGCACCCTTTCAGGGCAGTGGGCAATGTAAATTAGTGATTGGTGATTGGCATTTTTCTTACCTTCACTATTCACTGTTTTGAAAAGTTCAGGTCTTTCTTGTGCTAAAATTTCAGCCACCTTTTCAGTTGTTCCAACAGGTGAAGTTGATTCAAGTATTACTATATTCCCCTCTTTTATATACTTAGCTATGGATTTAGTTGCACTAATTACGTAATCAATATTAGGTGTTGGTATATCATATCCATTTTCGTGAAAAGGTGTAGGAACAGCTATTATAAAAACATCTGCTTCTTTTGGCTCGGTATATGCTTTGAGCCTACCAGATTCTACGGCTGCCCTAACGAATGTATCAAGACCTGATTCTTTTATGTGAATATTGCCTGAATTTATGATATCAACGACTTTTTTATTAACATCAACGCCTATTACATTGTAGCCTCTATTTGCAAGTAGTGCTGCGGTCGGCAAACCTATATAACCTAAACCTATAACACACACACTTCCATGAACTTTGGGTTGGTTTTTTATACTTTTCAAATAAAAATTAATCACTTTTATCCTCCAGTGCGGAATGTAATATTTTCAAGATTTTTTCACTTGTTTTTGCATCACCATAAGGATTTACAGCCTTTGCCATCTTCTCGTATTTATCTTTGTTTTCCAATAAAAGCAGTGTTTCTTTTATTATTTTATCCTTATCTGTTCCAACCAGCTTTGCCGTGCCAGCATCAATGCCTTCTATTCTTTCTGTAACATCCCTCATCACCAAAACAGGCTTTCCAAGTGATGGTGCTTCTTCTTGAATGCCACCTGAATCGGTCAGTATTAGATAAGCCTTATTCATTAACCAGATCAAGTAAGGATAACTTAAAGGTTCTATCAAATGGATTCTTGGATGGTTGCTTAAAATTCTTTTTACTGGTTCTTGAACATTGGGATTGAGATGAACGGGATACACAATTTCAGTATCTTCATAGGCATCTGCAATCTCTTTCAATGCATAACAGATATTTTCAAAAGGCTTACCAAAGCTTTCCCTGCGATGACCGGTTACTAAAATTAATTTTGAATTCTGAATGTTGAATTTTGAATTAAAATAGGATTCTATTTGGGATTTTAAATCTTGATTTTCACCTATAATCTTTAAACCCAAAAACAATGCATCA
>JAMOPP010000097.1 GCA_027064405.1 Desulfurellales bacterium | reverse complement strand
AAGTATCTATGTCATTGCATTTTTCCTGATGAAAACAAAAAATTTAGAAATGAAGTTTGATTTCGTATAATGGAGTTAAACTAAAACCAGCTGGTTATCTGTGCAATTAAAACAAATAAGGAGGTGTTATGGAAAGCAAAACAGTAGAGGTTGGATGTTTTGAATTGGACGTGCACTTAGTAAACAATTCTAAATCTGTATGGGTAGAAAATATCGTGTGCAAATCTCAAGACGAGATTGAGAAATCTCTAAAAGATCTTATGGGTTGGATTTTAAGACACAGTGTTCAAGAAATTGTTTTTCGTGCCGGGAATGCCTTTAAACTTCCCGATTGGTTTAAGGATAAATGTAAAAAGAACGGTGTTAAAATAAAGGTTGTTGGTCAATATATATGGAGCAACCTAAATCATTTACAATTAGGCAAATATGCTGAATATTATGTCAAGATGATGTTTTTGATGTATGGGTTTGATGTATATACGCCGGAAGTTGATGATAAAGGTATAGACTTTATCATAGTAAACGGATCGGGTAATGTTTTTAAAATGCAAGTCAAGTCCATTAGAGGGATGAACTATGTGTTTGTTCACAAAGATAAATTCCCTTTATCTAATGATTTGTTCTTGGTGCTGGTTGTTTTTAATGACGGAAAATTGCCAGAAATTTATCTTATACCGTCGATAGATTGGAGTAATACAAACGATTTGTTGGTTGATAGAGACTACAAGGACAAAAAATCAAAACCTGAGTATGGACTTAACCTATCCAATAAAAATATGAAATTACTTGAGAAATATAAGATAGAAAAACATATAGGTAAATTGTTTAAGTAATAGGATAATTAAAGCGGCTTCTGGCCGCTTTTTTCTCTTCGGATACTGATTGTTTTATTTGAATAAAGAACAAAAATTTTATATTATAATTTATTGAATAAAATAATTTCAGAGGTAAAAAATGAATAGAGAAGGTGGAACAAAAAGGAAAAAGAAAGATTCTTGCTTTAGCGGTCTTGTCTTTGATAATCCAATCAGCGCCGAAGAGATATACAAAATTGCTGAAGAATCCGTCTGTCCCGTTCTGTTTGAGGCTGGCGGTCAAAAAATATCAAGCGGCTCGTCATTTATTTACAAACAGTGTATGACCAATGGCGGTAGCAAGCTGTATTTTTTGACGAATTTGCATGTTATTCAAAGTATTCATAATTTGATTAGATTTTTAAATACTCAAAGAGATAATCTTGATTATAGGGTATATGTAAAATTTAAAGGAAGGGATTACGATATTGATACCGCATTTGTCCCGCCGGCGGATATATATAAAGCTTTTCTTCTTTATTATGGAAGCAATCCCAATTTAGCAAGGTTTGATTTTTCTGTATTCATTATTAAAACGAGTGACATCTATCCCATCGAGTTTTTTGGCATTAGACATAATTCTAATATTGCTAACGGTTCAAAAGTTTATGCGCTAGGCTATCCTAAAGGGTTAGAATTGTCTATCAGTAATGGAATAATAAGTCATGTATACAACAAGCATAATTTATTGAACGAAGGCGAAAATTATTACGGATTTATACAACATAATATACTTATAAATCCCGGAAATTCAGGCGGTCCTACGGTAAATGAATATGGTGAGGTCATAGGTATTTCAACACTTACAAGAATAGATTCGATAGGCATAAACTTTTCTCTTAATATGGATTTTATAATGAATTTAGTACACAAAGGATTTTTAAACAGGTTTGATATTCAGCATTATATATCAAAAAGTGTAAAATAAAAGGAGAAAAAATTATGACTAAAATCATAGACAAAATCTACAAGGAACTTTTCTATACATCAAATGATGTAAATAAGAATAGTCCATCAGAAATTCTTTTAAGGGGTTTTTTAGTTCCTTCTCAAAACAAAAGATTTTTTGAAATATGGTTTCCTTATTCTATTGAAGCAGCTCAGATTATAAAGCCAAACAAGTTCTTATGTGCTACAAACTTTTCCAATTTTTATCATTATAAAGATTTAATATCACATATAGGCAACAACACTTTAAGCAAGGCGTATTTTTCGGTTTTAGAGATAGTTGATGTTGAGATAATACATTATGAAATATTTGCCATGTCTCAAGAACCGCAAAAGATAAAACTTGAAGAAGCAT
>JAMOPP010000096.1 GCA_027064405.1 Desulfurellales bacterium | reverse complement strand
AGGGAACTTTGTTTAAAAAGCTCCCTTCTCTGTATCTGTTTTTCATATACGGTTTTAGCCAACATAACTATTACGATTATTACAAATGTAGCTATTGATATTTTAAAAAATTTACCAGGTTGGGTATTCGCCATAGGGTGAAAGTTCCTCCTCAATTTCCATTAGTCGATTGTATTTGGCAACCCTTTCGCCCCTGCATGCAGAACCCGTTTTTATCATACCTGAATTTGTAGCCACGGCTAAATCGGCGATGAATGTATCCGTTGTTTCTCCCGATCTGTGAGAGATAACAAAGTTATATCCCGATTCCTCTGCAAGCCTGATGGCGTCAAGAGTTTCCGTCAAAGTGCCTATTTGATTAGGTTTTATCAGCACTGCATTTGCAATAGCATTTTCTATACCTTTTTCTATAAGTTCGGTATTGGTTACGAATATATCGTCTCCTACGAGCTGTATGTATTCTCCTATCTCGTCTGTGAGTTTTTCCCATCCCTCCCAATCATTTTCAGCTAATCCGTCTTCAATAGAGGCTATGGGATATTTTTCAGAAAGTTCTTTGTAAAGAGCTACCATATCTTCGCTGTTTAATTGTTCTTTGCCTACATTATACTTTCCATCTTTATAGAATTCACTTGCAGCAGGGTCTAATGCTATAGCAATATCATCAAGGGGTTTGTAGTTAGCTTTTTCTATAGCTTCAACTATTAGGGCAAGGGGTTCTTCATTTGAATTTAAATTGGGTGCAAATCCACCCTCGTCACCAACACCTGTAAATAATCCCTTTGAGGAAAGTATTGATTTTAAAGAATGAAAAACTTCAGCGGACATCCTCATAGCTGTTTTAAAGTTCTCAGCTCCAACCGGCATAATCATAAATTCCTGAAAATCGATATTGTTATCTGCGTGTCTTCCGCCATTTAAAATGTTAAGCATAGGTATGGGAAGCAGATTGGAATGTATTCCGCCTATGTATCTGTAAAGAGGGATGCCGAGTTCGTTGCTTGCAGCATTAGCCGCAGCAAGGGATACGGATAAAATTGCATTTGCGCCGAGATTTGATTTGTTTTTTGTTCCGTCAAGTTCAATCATCGCATTGTCTATCTCCGTTTGATTAAAGATATCAATACCCACAATCTCATCAGCTATCTGAGTATTAACATTATCTACAGCCTTTAGAACGCCTTTACCGTTGTATCTTGATAAATCGTTGTCTCTTAGCTCTATAGCCTCATTTTCTCCCGTTGATGCGCCTGATGGCACCAAAGCCTCGCCGATAAATCCGTCCTCTGTCTCGATTTGACACTTTACGGTAGGATTGCCTCTTGAATCCAAAATTTCCATAGCATAAATATCAACTATTGCACTCATACTTTAAACCTCCAAAATTTACGGTACAAATACCGATTCTACAAAATCTTTAGCATTAAAAACTTTTAAATCTTCTATTTGCTCACCAATTCCTACATATCTTATGGGAATCTGCATTTCCTCGCTGATAGCCACTATAATTCCGCCCTTTGCCGTTCCGTCCATCTTTGTTAACGCAATTCCGGTAACATCCAAAACCTTGTTGAATTCTTTAGCCTGATTAAGGGCATTTTGACCTATTGTTGCATCAAGTACGAGAAGAACTTCGTTAGGTGCTTTATTATAGGCTTTATTTATCGATTTTTTAACCTTTTTTATCTCTTCCATTAAATTCCTTTGGGTGTGAAGTCTTCCGGCTGTATCAACAAAAACAACATCTACATTTTTACTTACTGCGCTTTGCACTCCATCAAAAGCAACAGCTGCAGGATCGGCATTCTCTTGCTGTTTTACTATTAAAGATGCAGACCTTTTTGCCCATATTTCAAGCTGTTCTATAGCCGCAGCTCTAAATGTATCAGCAGCAACGAGCATAACCTTTTTCATTTTATCGGTATTTATGCTTGCAAGTTTGCCTATTGTAGTTGTTTTTCCCGAACCGTTAATGCCAACAATTAGAATTACAAAAGGCGATTCTCTAATTTCCAAGGGTTTCTCAACCTTTTCTAAGGTGGAAAGAATAACTTCCCTTATTTTCATTTCAACATCACGCCTTGTCTTGATTAAGGATTTGTTTATACCCTCTTCTATTGCATCCATAATTTTTACCGTTGTTTTTACGCCAAAATCAGATTCAATCAAAAGTTCTTCGACAAACTCGAGATAGTCATCGCTAATAGGCTCATCTTTTATTGATTCTTCGTGAATCTTGTGCGTAAAACCGTCTTTTGTTTTATGCAATTTGTCTGAAATTTTTTTTAAGAAACTCATTATTTCCTCTTAGTAATAAATTTTTTCATCTCTTTTTCTCGTTTGCCAAGCATCCAGCTTTGAGAAAATAACCTTCTCTCTAATTCCATAGCCTCTCTACTTTTAAGATGTTTGGATTCTTTGGCAAGTTTTTTTATGTATTTTATAAGCATAATATCTTCACTGCTGAAATTCTTACAAAATTCCAAAGCCTTGTCAAACAATATATCTTTATCGTATATTTCGTTGACGAGACCGATATTCTTGGCTTCCTTGGCATCTATTTTTTTTGCACTAAGCAAGAGTTCGAGGGCTTTTGAATAACCTACAAGATTTACAAGCCTATAAGTTCCGCCCCATCCCGTTGTGACACCAATCTCTTTTTCCTTAAATTGTATAAAGCTGTCGCTTCTTAAAAATCTTATGTCGCATGGCAATGTTATTTCAGCACCGCCACCTATAGCCGAGCCGTTTATTGCGCATACGGTAGGTATATCAAGATTTTCAAAATTTAACATAATTTTATGCATATAAGAAGACATATCAGATGCATCATCGTAGGTTTTAAGGGACATAAAATATTTTATATCACCTCCTGAAGCAAAAACATCCGTGCCTCGTGTCGTTAGAATTAATGCCTTAACACTGCTTTTATTTACAAAATCAACAACATCTAATAATTCATACATAAACTCTTGATTTATTGCATTATGTTTATCATTTCTTGATAGCTGTAGTACGGCTATATTATCAATTGTTTCATACCTAATGTATTTAAAATTTGTAGGGGTATTCATATACATCTCTCTCCGTTATAATAGCTGTTATGAGATTACCGTCTGTTAAGTCAAAGGAGTAATTCAATGCCTTTGAGCCTGAAGGGGCAATATCAAACGAATTTATTTTTAAAACTTCTAAAGCGTCTCTTTCTTCCACTCTTATTTCATCCATAGATTTTATTGTTCTGTCTATTGTTGATTCCGGTGCAGCCACCACGAAAGGGATATTGTGTCTCTTTGCAAGAACGGCAAGTGGATATGTGCCTATTTTATTTGCGGTGTCACCGTTTGATGCAATTCTGTCGGCTCCTACTATCACGGCATCCACGAGAGATTTTCTCATTAAAATACCGCATGAGCTGTCAGTAACAATCCTGTAGTCAATTCCTTCATTTTTAAGCTCAAAAGCCGTGAGTCTTGCCCCCTGCAAATAGGGTCTTGTCTCATCCACAAACACCGTATCTAAGAGTGATTTTTTATGCATTGTTTTAATTATGCCAAGCGCAGTTCCTATTCCCCCTGTTGCAAGCTCTCCTGTGTTGCAGTGAGTTAAAATTTTATCTTTTTTCCCGAGAAACTCAGAGCCGTTTAAACCGATTTTTGTGTCGGATTCTCTTTGTTTATCCCATATTGAAAAGGCTTTTGCCCTTATTCGTTTCTTTAATTTTTCAATCGGCAGATTTAATTTTTTTAATTCAGTGTATAAATTTTCCATTTTATTTAAGGCGAAAAAAAGGTTTACCGCCGTAGGTCTTGTAGCTGATAATTCCTTTAAAGCTGTGTAAAAATCTTTTTCAAAACCGCTTTCATCGGAATCTTTAATAGCAAGAAAAACGGCGAAAGCAGCCGTTATGCCTATTAGAGGAGCCCCTCTAACGACCATAGAGCGTATGGCGAAACATACATCTTCTAAGGTATCAGCTTTGAAATATTCTATGTTTTGCGGTAACTTTCTTTGATCGACAAGATATAGAATGTTATCGTCACCAAAAATCAAAGGCGACTTATAGCCATCTATTTTTTCTATACCACTCATAAGTTTCCTTAAACCCTTTTTTTAAATTATACTTAGGAATAAAACCGGTATCATTTTTTAAACCTTCATAGTCGCATATCCATCTATCAGCTTTAATTTCGTTAATTTTATCAAGTGTAAAGGGGGCTTTATCCTTCATCCAATATGTAGAATAAGCTATTATGTTTGCAAAAATAGGATTAAGTCTCAACTTAACACCCTTTTTGCCGACACTCTCAAACATACTGTCTGCCACACTGCTCCAGCTATACACATTTCCGTCTGATACATAATAAGTTTTTGAATAATTGACATTTAAATCTATGAGCCTTTTAATGGCATCGACTAAATCCTCTATGAATATAAAACTGAACAGTTTGTCTTTTATTGTTGGTAAAATACCCAATTTTGCCATTTTAAAAAGTGTAAAAAGCTCTTTTTCATAATAACCGTAAATAATAGGGGGTCTTAGTATCTTTAAATTATTTGCAAAGTGGTTCTTTAGAAATTCATATTCACCCGTTAATTTCGAATATCCATAATGAGATACGGGGAATTTTGTTTCAAGAGGTCCCCTTGCCGCAAGAGACGAAATAGTTATAATATTTTTGATTTTATGTTTTGCGGCAACTTCCGAAACATTTCTTGAGCCTATTCTATTGATAAGATATAAATTTTCCGCATCAAAGCTTTTAATAAGTCCTGCTATGTGAATTAAAACATCCTTGTCGCACATAGCACTATCTATTGCTCTAATGTCTAATATATCTCCTTTATAAATTTTAACGCTATCTTGAAAGTAATTTTCAGCTTTTTTAGTATTTCTTGCTAAAACGGAAACATTGTGTTCTTTGTATAGTGCATTTACAACATTAATTCCGACAAATCCGGTAGCGCCCGTAACTAATATATTCATTTAGTCCAGTAAATCCTCGCTGATTTTTCGTTCTCTCTATACTGTATCTCAAGGTTGCCTTTGTATGCACTTTTCAAAGCTTTTCCGATAGATGTAGCAAGATGCTCAAATGTTGTGTAAACGACCATTTCATCCTTGTTTATTTCTTCTATTTTGCCTACACGCCTAAGGGGATTGCTTACTTGCGCCTGAGATTCTTTATTTTTGATTAAATTCATTATCTCTTCTTTTTTTGTTTCTAACAAATTGGTTTTTATGTTTAATATGCCACCGAAGTAGCCGTCTTTTATGCGTTTACATGCAGGGCACATATGATAATAGTATTCTTTGTCCGGGAGTTTGGTTTTCGCCCATTTGCCGTTTTGAAAAACAAGATGACACTCAGGACAGACAGCTATACCTTTGTGTTTTTTGGAAGATAGATAAGATCTCTCATTTGTGGGATAAAGATTGTTTTTCATATTAGCCTCCTCCGAATGTTTGGGTAAGTATAAAAAATTTTTTATGAATTCTGCTAATTATTTCACCGTAATCCTCTTTGTAAAAATTTAAGAATTTTGCGGAATTGAAATTGTTCAACAGTGTTAAATCATGCATAGGATCTTTTCTTCCTATTCCCATAAAATTTGCAAAGGCATCCGCAAGATTAACCATAGCCGAACATTTTAAAAAACTGTGATTTAATTCTGTGAACTTAACATGGTGAAATGCAACGGCATCAATAATTTCTTGATCAAAATTCCAGGTTTCAAGCAGATTCGAACCTACATCAGCGTGGTTGTATCCATACATTTTATCCTCTAAATTTTGAGAAAATAAATCGTTATTATATGCTTCTTTTAGAATATCTATATAATTCAATTTTGACGATTTTTTAAAAATAACCTTACCTATATCGTGCAGAAGACCCATAATATAAGCCGAACCTTCATCTGTTAGCTTCAATTCAAGATTTAACTCTGAAGTCGCAATTGCAACCGCAAGAGAGTGTTGCCATAGCAGGTTGTCGAAGAAATCGCTTGGTGAAAATGCAGACTTTGTGCTTGCCATAACAACTATTTTTCTAACCTCGCCAAAGCCTATTAAGGCAATAGCATCGGACAAAGTCTTAATTTTTCCTGCAAAATTATAATATGCGGAATTTGCCATTTTTAATATGTATGCTGTCAAAACGGGATCAAGCGAAATGGCTTTGGCAAGATGGTATGCACTTAAATTATCATCCTCGAATAACTTTAAAATTCGCAGGGCAATCTTTGGAAAGGCTACGGATTTCGCAGAATCCTCAATCAATTCCTTAATGGTTACTTTCATCTTTAACATTTTCCTTTATATATCATAAGTTGAGTATATATGTTAATCGGGTTTTTTTCAAGTTTAAATGATAATATTAGGGTATATATGTATTGCTATTTTCTACCGGCTCTGACTGTTTTTTATTTGTCTAAAATTGACTTAAAAAAATGGTCGGGGCGAGAGGATTTGAACCTCCGGCCACCAGTACCCGAAACTGGTGCGCTACCAGGCTGCGCTACGCCCCGAATCTAATCACTCATCTTATAAAGAACTTTTTATATGTCAAGTAAATTGATTTTATAAGCTTACCACTCTATTTCTGCCGCTTTCTTTAGCCTTATAGAGCATTTTGTCTGCAAGTGCCAACAGTTGATCAAAAATCTTGATATCTTTATTCTTGTCGTAGTAAGCCAAGCCTATTGATGTTGTTATATGTAAATCTTTTATTTCATCAAATCTAATGTCTGATACCGCTTTTAAAAGTTTATTTGATGTTAGTATGGCTTTTGCTTTATCGGTAAACGGAAGAATAACTAAAAACTCTTCTCCTCCTATCCTTCCGAAAATGTCTTCTTCCCTAATATTTGAGCTGATGACTGATGCGAACTTTCTCAGCACAATGTCTCCTACATTGTGTCCGTATGTGTCGTTTACATTTTTAAAGTGATCTATGTCGAGATAAAGAATGGAAATCGGTTGATTTTTTCTTTTTGATAAAGAGAAATACTCCTCTCCTCTTTTGAGGGTATTGAATCTATTTAGAACTCCCGTTAGTGCATCATATGTTGTATTGATTCTTATAAGCTGTTCTTTCTCTTTCAAATCTTTTACCGTTTTGTAATAATCAAGCCATATTTTTATCTTAAAAACAAGTTCTTCTATCTCAAAAGGTGACAATAGATAATCGTTTATGCCTGCTTTGTAAATTTTGGGTAAATCTTTTTTGGAATCCAAGTTGTCGAATGCCGTGTATATAATGATAGGACAATCGTTGTTGTATTTTTTTATATGTTGAGCGGCTTCAATGCCGGTTGTATCATTTAATGTGTAATTTATAAGACAGAGGTTGAAACGATTGTCTTTTGTAAGCTGAAAGAATTGTTTTGCATTGTCTGTTGTAATAATATTAAATCCTGCATTATTTAAAGTGCTTACCATAGATTGACGGGTTGTGTTATAATTATCGAAAAGTATAATTTTTGTATCGTGATGTTCCGGTAAATCGCTTTCTAAAATTGCTTTTACGGTATTTTGAATAATTGCTTCGCTAAAGGGTTTTGAAATTAATTTGTTTATTCCCGATTCGAAGCATTCTTTTTTTAAATTTATATCGTCAAAAAGCGATGTTGCCATAATGATTGGAATACGAGAAAATTTATTACTGTTTCTGATATTTTTTGCCAATTCTATGCCGTTCATTTCCGGCATCTCCTGATCCGTGACGATAAGTGCAGGCGGTTTATCCATTGTGTTAATTATTTCCAATGCTTCTTTCCCATTGTTTGCTTCAATTACTTTGTAGTTTGCAAGGGATAGAGAGGATTTCATAATATCTCTTGAGATTTTGGAGTCATCAACGACGAGAATAATTTTCTCTTTCTCTTTATTGGTGTGTAATGATGAATTTAGAAAAGCTATTATCTCTCTAAGTTCTTCTTCTTTAAAGGGTTTGTGCAGGATAAAAGAGTAATCTTCCTTGTCGGTTGTTGCTTCGTATTTGCCGGAAACAAGAAGGAGCGTAGTGAGGGGCTTTTTCATCTTTTTAATAATGTCTTTTGCCTCGTATTCTCCGACTGTTCTGTCCAAGATTAAGAAATCAATCTTTTGTTTTTTATTATATGAAAGGAGCTCTTCAACGCTTGAAAAACAGATAGCATCCGCAAAACCAAAAAGCATCCCTTTTATCATTTTTCTTATGGTGTTTGATGATGAAAGCACTGCAATAGGTAACATAACTTATTATACAATTTAAAGTGTTTTTTTGTCAATAAAATTTAATGTTTTTATTTCTTTGAAAAAATATACACTATAGGTATAATAACTTGCAATATTTTAATGAAGGAGTTTTGTGAAAATGCGTTATTCGAAAGGTTTTATATACACTTTAAAGGAAGAGCAGAAAGAGGCGTCAATTGCAAGTCATAATTTGCTTTTAAGAGCCGGATTTATAACAAAGCTTGCGAGTGGTATATATAACTATTTGCCTACGGGTTTAAGGGTTATAAAAAAAGTATCTGAAATTGTTCGCGAGGAGATGAATAGGGCAGGGGCATTGGAGATTCTCATGGCTACTGTTCAGCCGTCGAAATTATGGAAAGAGTCAAAAAGGTGGAACGACTATGGCAAGGAGCTTTTAAGAATAAAGGACAGAAAAGGCAATGATTTTGTTTTTGGGCCTACCCACGAAGAGGTTGTGACGGACATTGTGAGGAAATATATAAAAAGCTACAAAAATCTACCTGTAAATCTTTATCAGATACAGACAAAATTCAGGGATGAATTAAGACCGAGATTCGGACTGATGAGAGGTAGGGAATTTATAATGAAAGATGCTTACAGCTTTGATTCGGATGAAGAGGGTATGGATGTAAGTTATCAAAAAATGAGAACGGCTTATTATAATATATTTAAGCGATGCGGTCTGTCTTTTCGTTCTGTTGAGGCTGACACCGGTTCAATAGGAGGCAAGGATTCGGAAGAGTTTATGGTTTTAAGTTCAACGGGTGAGGACGAGATAGTTGTGTGTGATTCCTGTGAATATAGTTCAAATATTGAAAGTGCCAAAAGCATAACTAAAAACGATTATATTGCAGAGGAGCCTTTGAAAAAAGTTGCAACACCCCAAAAACAGACAATCAAGGATGTTTGCGAATTTTTACAAAAAGAGGAACAGTTTTCCGCAAAAGCACTCTTGTATAAAAATGAGAATAATGAAGTGTTTTGTTTTCTTATTCAGGGCGATGATGAACTGAACGAAATTAAAGCGGCAAGGGCAACTAATAGCGTGGAATTAACAATGCTGAACGATGATGAAATAGAAAAAGCAGGGCTTCTTAAGGGCTATATCGGACCTGTAAACTTTCCAAATAAGGATATAAAAATTATATGTGATAAAAGACTTGAGAATATCAATTCTCTTGTTGTTGGTGCTAATGAAAAGGGTTACCATTTTACAGGAGCAAAATTGCATAGGGATTTTGAAGCTGAGACGAAGGATTTAAGGGTAGTTAAAGAGTTTGAGTTTTGCCCAAGATGTAAAAATGGCAAACTAAAAAAGATAAGAGGAATAGAGGTAGGACATATTTTTAAACTTGGCTTAAAATATTCGCAATCTATGAAAGCCTCTTTTTTGGATAAAAACGGAAAAGCGAAGCCATATTTTATGGGATGCTATGGAATAGGCATAGGTAGAACGGCTCAAGCTGCAATAGAGCAGAATCATGACGATAAGGGCATTGTGTGGCCTATATCAATTGCACCCTTTGAAATAGAAATTGTTTCGCTTGACACCCGTTCAGATGAAATAAAAAAATACTGCGAAGAACTTTATAGTGATATGCTGAATAAAAAACTCGATGTTTTATATGACGATAGAGATGAAAGAGCCGGTATTAAGCTAAACGATATGGATTTAATAGGAGTACCCATTAGAATTGTTGTGGGAAAGAGAAATTTTAAAGATTCAAAGGTCGAGGTTTCCGATAGAAAAACGCAGGAAAAATACCTTATTGATAAAGATGATGTAGTTGAATATGTTTCTAAGATAAGAGACGAATTGTATAAGAATCTACAGATATAGTATTAAATTTTAAAAAAGGAGTTGGGTGATGAATAAAAAAGAGATGAAAAAGATGAAAAAAGAGCTTTCTTACGAGAATAGAAACGGTTGGATAAATAGTGATTCTTATAAAAGTGAAGCATTTCAGTTTGCAGAGATATATAAAGATTTTTTATCTCAATGCAAGACCGAGAGAGAAACAGTTCAATTTGTTTATAATGAATTTACAAACAGAAAGAAAGAGGGCGATTTTTTAATTGTCAACAGGGGTAAAAATATAGCATTGATAAGAGTCGGTAAAAAAGACGGAATTAAACTTGTAGCAAGCCATATTGATGCTCCAAGGATTGATATTAAGCAAAATCCTCTTTTTGAAGATACGGAAGTTGCTATGTTTCATACGCATTACTATGGCGGAATTAAGAAATATCAGTGGTTTAATATTCCGCTTGCTATGCATGGTGTGGTTGTTAAAGAAAACGGGGAGTCTGTAGAAATAAAAGTCGGCGAAGACGAAAAAGACCCTATTTTTGTTATACCTGACCTTCTGCCTCATTTGTCCCATAAAGTCGTTGATGAAAAAAAGGTTAAAGATGCGTTTGAAGGTGACAAAATGAACCTAATAGTAGGCTCAATTCCTATAGACAAGGAGGAAAAAGATGCCGTCAAATTGCAGGTTTTGTCTATTTTGAACGAGAAATACGGGATTAAAGAAGAAGATTTTATATCGGCTGAATTGGAAATTGTTCCTGCTCTAAATCCAAAAGATTTAGGTTTTGACAGAAGCCTTATAGCCGCATACGGTCAAGATGATAGAATATGCGCATTTTGTTCAAAAGAGGCTTTTTTTAATGCAAAGGATAACTCGAAAACAATTGTTGCTTTAATGATAGATAAGGAAGAGATAGGTTCAGATGGAAATACAGGGGCAAAATCAAGATTTTTAATGGATGTTGCAATAGAGGTTCTAAAAGCCAAAAAAGAGACGGTCGATTTTGAGAGTATATCCAATTTCTTTAGGGAATCAGAGGTGCTGTCATCGGATGTAAACGGTGCGGTAAATCCTATGTATAAGGATGTGCATGAAAAGGATAATGCAAGTTACATAAATCACGGTGTTGTTATGACCAAGTTTACAGGTCACGGTGGAAAATATATGGCTAACGATGCATCCGCTGAATTTGTAAGTAAGGTAAGAACAATATTTAACAATGCTAAAGTGAATTGGCAAATAGGAGAACTCGGAAAGGTTGATGAAGGTGGCGGAGGAACAATAGCTAAGTATCTTGCAAGTTGGAATATGGATGTTATTGACTGCGGACCTGCTTTGCTTTCTATGCACTCTCCGTATGAAATATCCTCAAAAACAGATTTGTTGGAAACATATAAGGCATACAAGGCGTTTTTTGAGGACTAAGG
>JAMOPP010000095.1 GCA_027064405.1 Desulfurellales bacterium | reverse complement strand
CAGGTGTAAAACAACTATAGAGCCTTATATTTCTGAACAGTGGTTTGTTAAAACAAAAACACTGGCAGCTGAGGCTATTAAAGCAGTTGAAAATGGGAAAACAAAATTTGTTCCTAAAAATTGGGAAAAAACCTACTTTGAATGGATGAACAATATTAGAGACTGGTGTATTTCAAGGCAGTTGTGGTGGGGGCACAGAATTCCCGTTTTTAAATGTAACGATTGCGGAAAATATACGGTATCTGAGGAAGAACCAAAGGTCTGTGAGCACTGTGGCAGTAGTAATATAACGCAAGAAGAGGATGTTCTTGATACCTGGTTCTCATCGGCTCTCTGGCCTATGTCGACATTAGGCTGGCCTGAAAAAACTGACGACTTATCAAAATTTTATCCTACAAGCCTTCTTGTTACCGGTTTTGATATAATCTTTTTTTGGGTTGCAAGAATGATGATGATGGGATTGCATTTTATGAAAGAGGTGCCTTTCAAAGATGTTTATATACACGCCCTTGTAAGAGATCAGTATGGTCAGAAAATGAGTAAAACCAAAGGTAATGTCATCGACCCTATGGATGTTATAAATAAATTTGGTGCTGATTCTATGCGTTTTACGCTTGCTATGCTTGCAGCTCAAGGAAGGGATATTAAACTCTCTGAAGATAGAATAGAAGGCTATAAAAAATTTATGAATAAAATCTGGAATGCATATCGTTTTGTAGAAATAAATACAAAAGGTATAGATTTATCAGCAACCCCCAAAAGGCTCTCTCCAGCCTCAATTTGGATTAAGTCCCGCTTTGAAAAAACCGTTAAAAGTGTGGAAAACTCATTGAATGAGTATAAATACAATGAAGCGGCTTCAGCTATTTATCAATTTGTATGGCATGAATTTTGTGATTACTATATAGAAATGAGCAAGGTTCATATGCAGGATGAATATTCTTATGCCATTAAATATACATTACTTGAAGTTTTTGAATCATCATTAAGACTACTTCATCCTTTTGTTCCATTTATAACAGAAGAGTTGTGGCAGAGACTTCCGAATAAAAACGGAGAGTCGATTATGAAAGCTTCATATCCTGTTTTTAACTCCTCAACTGTTAATGAGCGAATGGAATCTTCAATGGACACAATACTTGACATTATTAAATCTATAAGAAACCTAAGAAGCGAGAACAGTATTGCTCCGTCTAAAAAAATAAAAATATATATAAAGACGGAAAATCAGGAGGTTCAGGCAATAATTTCATCTTTTACAAACTATATATATGCTTTATCTTCTGTTGAAAGTTTAACAATCACAGATAAAATTAATGAACAATGCATTGTATCGTCAACAATATACTGTGATATTTATCTGCCTATAGAGGGAAATATTGATATAGAAAAAGAACTTGAAAGACTAAATAAGCTATTAAAAAAATATGAGAAATCTCTCTCATTTTTAAATAAAAAAATGAATAACAGGTCTTTTTTGGATAAAGCACCGAAAGAGCTTGTTGAAGAAAAAAAGCGAGAATTAAAAGAGGTAACGGAACTTTATAAAAAAACAAAAGATAGAATTAAACAATTGAAAGGCTGATTGTATGAAAAAGAAACTATTTTTAGCGATTATTTTTATTCTTACTATGAGTGTCTATGCGTCTGCTGATGTTTATAGTAATGCGGCAAATGATATTTCCAAAAGATTGACAACAACGGAGGGTATTGTTTCAGATGTTGTCAACAATAATGAAGTAATATTAAATAAGGGTTCCGATGACGGACTATATAAAAACAGCTTTGTCTACATATATCGCCCATTAGGCACATTTAAGACTTTTGGAGAAAAAAGCGAGACCATAAAATTAAAAAAAGGTGTAGCGTATGCCTACATAAAAACATTATCACCACATAGTTCAAAAGCAGTTATTGTGCATGGCGTTGAAGAAGAAAAAGAGTACTTAATAGGCTTGGGTATTATACCATACGGAAAAAAGGATTTAATAGGAAAACCTGAAAAGAAAGACAGATGGATTGCGGGTAAAAAACAGTACAGAGTTGCTGTTATTACAAGAAATCCTCATGTTTTTCAATCTTTTTCAAATGCTTTGTCTAAAACCGGCAAATTTTATACTATAGACCCTGATACCTTAAGCATAGCAATTACAAAATCAAGAATTAATTCTCTTGGTG
>JAMOPP010000094.1 GCA_027064405.1 Desulfurellales bacterium | reverse complement strand
CCTAGTACTCGTATATTTTTTAAATAATGAACCGGGGATACATCTTCTATTGAATAATCTATTATTTTAAAATATTCAAGTTCTGGAAGTTCCTTCAAAAATTCTATATTATCACCTTCCCAGCCTCTTGCATCATTCAAATATAAACCCTTTATTTTGTTGTCCTTTATATACTCCTTTATTTCTTCGCTCCATTTACTTGTTACCACTACCACATCATAACCATAACCATCTTCGTCTTTTTCAATTATAAATTTATCTGTGATTAAGTTTTTCATATACATACTCCTCCTTTATTTTTTATTTTTTTAATAAATACTCCCTTCTCTTTCCAATTGGATTTCTTTTATTTGCCAATTTTCTAATACCGCCAAGACTTTTTATGGGAGTATAACAAAAAATTGTGTAAATAAGCAAAAAGAGTAATATGAAAATAGATAAGGTGAATAGAATAAAGAAGCAAGAAAGGAGGAAGAGGATGCCAAGGAAAAGAAAACTTACTGATTTAGATGTCAAAATGATTGAACTGGCAAAACAGTACAAACAACGCCAAGAAAAAGGAGAAACTATCACTCTTCTAACGTTAATTCAAGACATGCTTAATTCTTTCTTCAAGGCTCAAAGGGAGCTTTTTCTAATGGATAACACTGATAATTCCGCCAACGGTTTCTATGACCGGGATATGCATCTTTCTATGGGCAAGATCAAATTGAAAGTTCCCAGAGTCCGTTTTGGCAATACATTCCGTCCCGCATTATTGCCAGAAAAATGGCGCAGGGTAGATAAAGAATACGAAAACACTCTCTTAGCCTTCCTTGCCAACGGGTATTCCCGTTCTCAAATCAAAAATACCCTCTCCAAACTCAACCTGCCTTACAGCGAGGATTCCCTGTCAACTCTGGTGGACCTAATCTATGACCATCTTGGTTTTTACAGAGAACAACCGTTAGAACAAAAATATTTTGCCATATTTATAGATGCCTATCACACCAAACTCAGGGAATTGGAAAAGAGCTCTCTTCAAAAAATATCCATATTTATTGCCGTAGGAATAACCTTAGATGGCCATAAACAGATACTCGGTTATTGGATAAAAGAAGGAGGAGAAAAATTATCCTTTTGGAATGAAATCCTACAGGATTTAGTTTCCAGAGGTGTATCTGAAGTAGGTATTTTTATAACTGATAATTTTAGCGGATTAAATAAACTCATCAGGAAATATTTCCCTCTGGCGCATCATCAATTGTGCTGGGTTCATATGAAAAGAAACCTGCGAAAACATCTTAGTAAAACAGGCTATTATAAGGCAAACAAGATCCTGAATAGGATAAAACAATGCTCGAATATAAAGGAATCCGTCAGCCTTTGGAATGAGTTTTTGGAAATAATAAAAGAAAAAAAATCAAACGAATTGCTTAACCAATATATGAATAACCACGAAACATATTGCGCCTTCCTCATGTGGCCGGAAGAAGTCAGAAAATACATTTATACCACCAATGTTGTAGAAAACATCAACTCGGGAATTGAGTTGATGAGATTGGAGTTAGGCGGATATTTCCCCTCCCGTAAAAGCTTGGAAGTAAATCTCTTTATTCAATTGAGCAACTTAAACGACCTGTGGATGAGAAAACCAATATATTCTATTAAAAGTTCTGAATATCGTATCAGACAGATTATGGAACTTATCTATTGCAATGCCTTAGAAAATGAAATTGAACAAAATGAACTTGATCAAATCCTTGCTAAGGAGGGTAAAATTACCTATACTAATATAACAGATTTACACAATTTTTAAGTATAGTGTCCTTTTTATCATTTTTTTCTCTGCTATTTCTCTTGCAGTTTTACCTCCTTTTACTTCTTTTACTATTACGGAATCTAAATTTTTTATCGGTAACTTACCTGCTCTAATATGTTCTTTTAGTCTTCTTGCTATATTTTTTGACTGACCTACATATTTTAAACCTTTTTCTGTTTTAAATACATATATACCTTCTTTTATATCCCCAACTACATTTTTAATTTTTTCACTTATTTTTACAGATTTTGCTGCTTTTTCTGCCGCTTTTGCCGCTTTTGCACTTTTTTGTATATATCCACCTATTGCAGGAACAAAAGGAATGATAACTGCTGCCGTATCTAACACTAACCAACCACCTGTTTTCCAATTCGGATTTTCTCT
>JAMOPP010000093.1 GCA_027064405.1 Desulfurellales bacterium | reverse complement strand
CATTAACCAACATAAAATAAAAGAAACAAATAACAGTGGTTTAAACCACTGTTATTATAGCATTTCCTGTTGATTAGGGCAAGTGAATAGGAGTTTTTCAACAGGCTGATGATATCAAACAATATTATGAAATTCCCGACGCTTCTCTTGGAGCATTTCTTAAGTGTTGTCTCATATCCTATGGAGTGGTTGAAAAAATATCTTAACCTTTATATATTTTCAAGAGGTGGTAAATATGTCTATGCCAAGTACCATTTCAAAAAACCCTTCCACCTTTCGAAGTGCCACACACGAGGTGGAAGGTTGGAATAATAAGAATATTGAAATTAAGAGAGTTTGATAGAATTTACTTTTAAGGTTATCTATATTCTTTGACAAAAAAGTAAACTTTTAATACCATAGCCGAAGCGTAATTGATGTGTTTTACCGGATTGAAACTTATTTATTTAAAGAAAACTTTGGTATATGCAAAAATTGTTAAGGAGATGGTATGCTTTCTATCGGAACACCCGAGCTTGTAGTTATTTTGGTTGTAGCTTTGGTGGTTGTGGGACCAAAGAGGTTTCCGGAACTTTTAAGAGATATAGCTCATATATATAGGGATTTTATGAGTGCGATTGATGAAGCAAAAAAGGGGTTGGAAGACGAGGTTGATGTAAAGGAAGATTTGAAAAAACAGTGGGAACAACTGATAGAGGAAGATGAAAATCAAGAAAAACAAAAAAAATTCTGACGAGATGACAATCCTTGAGCATATCGAGGAGTTGAGAATTCGTCTGCTTTGGATTTTGGGCGGTATTTTTATTGCTCTTATGGCTACATATTCATACTCAGAGCAGATAGTTAATTTTGCCATAGCCCCTTTGAAATATGCACTGCCAGCAGGAAGTAAAATCATTTTTACGGGGGTTACCGAAGCATTTTGGATAAGGATAGAATCTGCTCTTGTTGCGGCTATAATAGTCAGCATACCCTTTACTTTTTATCAGGTATGGCTTTTCATAAAGCCCGGATTAAAAAATAATGAGAAAAAATATATGATTCCTTTTGTTTTGGCGTTTAGCATTTTTTTTATATCAGGTGTTGCATTTGCCTATAAAATAGTTCTTCCGATAGGGTTCAAATTTTTATTAAAATACGGTGGCGTTAACCTATCGGCTATGCCGAGCATAAAGCAGTATATGTCCTTGTTTTTAAGGTTAATTATGGCATTTGGGATGGTTTTTGAACTTCCGACTATATCCTTTGTTATGTCCAGAATGGGGATAATAAATGCAAAGGATTTGTGGAAAAAATTCGATTATGCACTTCTTGCCATTTTTATAACAGCGGCGATATTAACTCCCCCTGATATTGTTACCCAGTTTCTAATGGCCGGCCCTTTGATTATTTTATACATAGTCAGCATACTTATTGCATATCTTTTTTCTACAAAGGCAGGTTAAATGGCTGCAGTTGTTTTTATCTTCGGTCTTGTGATAGGGAGTTTTCTCAATGTGTGTATATATAGAATCCCTTTGGATAAATCCATAGTTTACCCTCCCTCTTCCTGCCCTTATTGCGGAAATAGAATCAAATGGTATGATAATGTACCTGTTTTAAGTTATCTGTTTCTTGGTGGAAGATGCAGGTTTTGTAAAGAGAAAATATCCTTAATATATCCCTTTATAGAGATTCTAACGGCTACTATTTCACTTCTTATTTACATAAAATATGGTCTTAGTATTCAAATGGCTGTTTTTTTGATTCTTTCATATATGCTTATTGTCGGAAGTTTTATAGACTTAAAGTATTACATAATACCGGATAGAATAAGTTTCGGTTTGATTTTGTTTGGAATTATCTCTTCCTATTTTGTGGATATAGGTGTTTTGCACTCTATTTTAGGGGCTGTTTTTGGTTTCTTAATTTTATATATTGTTGCCGTTTTGGGTAAGATTATCTTTAAAAAAGATGCAATGGGCGGGGGTGATATAAAACTGCTTGCAGGAATAGGTGCATTTTTGGGAATTAAAGGTGTTTTATTTACACTCTTTTTTGCTTCATTCTTAGGTAGTATTGTAGGCGTTACTCTTATTCTGCTTGGCAAAAAGGACATTTCAAGCAGATTACCTTTTGGTCCTTTTTTGTCGGTTTCTGCAATTGTTTATCTTTTTGCAGGTGTCAAGATAATCTATATGCTTTATGGATTTTAAATGAGAAAAATTGATATTTATATATTGAAAAGCTTGATATCGAGTTTTGTTTTATCTTTTTCCATTATTACACTTGTTATGATGATTGGTAATATAGTAAAAATATATGATTTACTTTTTGCAAAGGGCGTGAGTCTCCAATTTATGTCAAAAATTTTTTTTGATATGGCTGTATTTTTATCAATCTTTACAATACCTATGGCTTTAACTATCGCAATTAATTTTGTTTATGGCGAATTGTCAAATAACTCTGAGATAACGGCTTTAAGATCATCCGGCATATCCTTGGCAAGGATTTATTTCCCGGCATTTTTGTTTACGATAATCATATTTTTTATGCTGTTCTATGACACATCTTTTATGGTATACAAATCAAAATTGTCATACAGAAAGGATATTGCCTCTGCCTTTAAAAACAAGATTTATGTAGGTTTAAGGGAAAAAACCTTCTATAAAGGTCCTGGCGGTTTTGTGCTTTATGCTGAAACCGTATCGGCTAATCACAAGAAATTATACAATGTTTTTTACTCCAAAAAAAACTCAATACTTGTTGCAAAAAATGCATATTTTCAGGATGCTGATTTTGGAACTGTTATTAATTTTAGAGATGTTCATATATATGACAAAAAAGAGGGTGGCATTGAATACGGCAAATTTGCGTCATATAAAACTACAATATCAATGGATAGCCCAAAAATGACAGGCTTAGACAGCAAGAATGATCCAAGATATATGAATCTTAACGAACTGATGGCTGCGTATAAAAAAACGCACAATAAAGATTTTTTGTATAAAATTAACAAGATGATAGTTTTTGCATTAAGTGTGTTTGTGATGTCTCTCATAGGTTTTTCTTTTGGTATTACCTTTTCAAGAAGTGGTAAAAGTGCAGGAGTTATAGCAAGTGTGTCGCTGTTTTTTGTCT
Source organism: Desulfurellales bacterium (assembly GCA_027064405.1). GTDB lineage: Bacteria > Campylobacterota_A > Desulfurellia > Desulfurellales > Hippeaceae > JAMOPP01. The sequence goes on along the minus strand of JAMOPP010000093.1, from coordinate 8,543 downwards.
TTTATATACTGCTTATGATCGGCGAATCTATTTTTAAAAGTTACTCTATAATTTGGACTATCTGGCTTCCTGATTTTGTTCTGCTTTTTTTTGGTTTGTATCTTTTTGATAAGAAATCAAAGGTGTAATGTTAAAATTTATTTACATATTTTCAGTTTGATATTAAAAGAATCGTTTATTATATATTTTTTTCCTCCCCCTTTTATCATTAAAAACTTGCAAAAGGTATATATTTAGTGTTAGATTGACACTTAGCACATTTTTGTGAGGTAACGACTATGAAAAAATTAAGCAAGGTTGAAGTTAAAGGTGCTGAGGCATATTTTTATGATGAATTGATGCAGGTTTTATCGGGTTTTTCATACAATAGATTTATAAATAAAGCTGTGCAGGATTTGCATATAAAAAATAATGAGAAAATCTTGGATTTGGGTAGCGGAAGCGGTAAAAATATCTGCATTATGAATAATTACACAAAGAATCTCATAGTTGGTTTTGACAAAGGTAGCACTATGCTCGCAAAGAGTAAAAAGAGATGCAAGCCGTATGGCAATGTAAAGATATTTTATCATGACATAAGGGAGCCTTCGCCATTTTATGAGGATTTTGATTTGGTTTTCATATCTTTTGCATTGCACGGTTTTGTGGATAACGATAGGGATAAAATAATTAAAAATGCTTACAATTACCTAAAAAAGGGCGGTAGGTTGTGCATTCTTGATTATAATGAATTTAATATAGATGAGAAAAATATTTTTATTAAGTATGTTTTTAAATATGGAGAATGTCCTTTGGCAAGTGAATTTATTAATATAAACTTAAGAGAGAAACTTAGCAAATTTGGTTTTAATGAATTTAGAAATAGCTATTACTATTCAAACCTTGTGAGGCTTGCTGTTGCATATAAATAAGATGAGATTGGTTTTGTCGGGTTTAGGTATAAAAAATCCCGGAGAATTTGCATCTTTGGAAGATATATACAATAAATATAAAGATAAAAAATCAAAACATACTTCAAATTTAGATAATGATATGGAATTTATTGAAAAAAACGGCATAAAAGTTATTGATTATTTTTGTGAAGATTATCCTAAATCCTTAAAAAATATAGAATATCCGCCTTTGGTTTTATTTGTTCTTGGAGAACTTAAAAAAATGGAGTTGCCGTTGTCTGTTGTTGGTACAAGATATCCGTCAGGTTATGGTCAAAGAGTGATAAAATACACTCTTCCGTATCTTGTAAAATCAGGATTTTCAATAATAAGCGGTATGGCTAAAGGCGTAGATGCCTTGTCGCATAAAGAAACTTTGAAAAATAATGGATATACAATTGCAGTTTTAGGTACGGGAATAGATGAAATCTATCCTAAGGAAAATAGGTCTTTGTATGAGGATATTAAAAATAAGGGATGTATTATTAGTGAGTTCCCCCTTCATACACAGCCTTTAAGACAGAATTTTCCAAGAAGAAATAGAATTATAGCCGGTTTGTCAAAAGCCACTCTTGTAATTGAGGCAGATATAAAAAGTGGCTCATTAATCACGGCGAGACTAACAGAAGAGCAGTCAAAGCCGGTTTTTGCGGTTCCTGGAGAAATATTTCAAAAAAGAAGTAAAGGGACAAATAAATTAATAAGTGACGGTGCATATATTTTTAGGGATATTGACGATATTTTGTCCTATTTTTATGTAGAATTAAAGGAAGAGCTGTCAAAAATGCAGAAAGAAAAGCCAATCGAGCTCAATACAGACGAAAAGCAGATAATGGATATTTTAGAAGCTGATATGTCCATAGATGAAATATCTCTTAAATCTGGTTTGGATATATCTAAATTAAATGATATTTTGTTTGACCTTGAAATGAAGGGTGTTGTTAAAAGAAATTTTTCAGACAGATATGAAAAAGTTTAAAAAAAGGAGAAAATATGGATCTTGTTATCGTGGAATCACCTGCAAAAGCTAAAACTATTACAAAATTTTTGGGAAAAAAATATAAAGTAACAGCATCTTACGGACATATTAGAGACTTGCCGAAAACATCATTTGGAGTTGATATGGAAAATGATTTTAAGCCGAAATATGTTGTATCCAAAGATAAAAGACCTATTGTAAACAGCATAAAGCAACTTTATAAAGATGCTGATACCGTTTATATAGCGACTGATGAAGATAGGGAAGGGGAGGCTATAGGCTGGCATATAGTAAATGCCGTAAAAATGAACAAGGATAAAATAAAAAGAATTGTTTTCCACGAAATAACGAAATCGGCAATTTTAGCATCTATTAAATCTCCAAGAGACATAGATATGGATATGGTGAGCTCGCAGGAGGCAAGGAGAATTCTTGATAGAATAGTGGGCTACAAATTATCTCCTTTATTGTCAAAAAAAATAAGAAGGGGGTTGTCTGCCGGAAGGGTTCAGTCTGTGGCTTTAAAATTTATAGTTGATAGAGAAGATGAAATTAATAATTTTAATCCTCAGGAGTATTGGAGCATTAATCTTATCTTTGAAAAAACTATAGAGTCTGTTTTAAGTAAAATTGACGGTAATACCGTTGATAAATTTTTTATACAGAATAAAAAAGATGCTGACGCGATAGTCAAAGCAATTAAAGAAGAGGATTTTGTTGTTAAATCTTCAACAAAAAGAAAAACATATAAAAGACCTGATCCTCCCTTTATTACAAGTACTTTGCAGGTAACGGCATCGGGACTTTTAGGTTTTTCTCCCAAAAAAACTATGAGAATTGCGCAAAAACTTTATGAAGGTGTTGATATAGACAAAACAAGAGTCGGTTTAATAACATATATGAGAACAGACTCCTTTAATACATCGAGCGAAGCTGTAAATTCTGCAAGAGATTTTATTGCAAATGCACTCGGAAGCAACTATCTTCCTGAAAAGGCAAAGTTTTATAAAACAAAATCAAAGATTGCACAGGAGGCTCATGAGGCAATAAGACCCACCGATCCTAAAAGACTACCTGATATGATGAAACCTTATTTAAACAGCGATGAATACAGGCTTTATTCTCTGATATGGAAAAGGTTTGTTGCAACTCAAATTAAACCCGCTACTTTTAATTCACTTGCTTTGACTTTTAAATCAGATAGATTTGAGGCTAAGGCTAACTTCAGAGAGCTTGTGTTTGACGGATATCTTAAAATTTGGGATTACACAAAAATAGAAAATGCAACATTGCCGTCATTAACCAAAAACAGCAGTGTTTCTTTGACAAAAGTTTTGCCTAAACAGCATTTTACAGAGCCTCCTCCAAGATATACAGAGGCATCTTTAGTGAAAGAGATGGAGAAAAATTCAATAGGAAGACCTTCGACCTATGCCTCCATTATAGATACTATCATTTCAAGAGGCTATGTTGTTTTAAAAGAGAAAAAGTTTTATCCTGAAGAAATAGGTATTGTTACGAGTAAAATTTTGGATGAATTTTTTGCCGAAGTGATTAATGTGAAGTTTACATCAAAAATGGAAAACGATTTGGATAGAATAGCAAAACAGGAGATTGATAAAGTAAAGCTTCTTGCAAGCTTTTACAATAAATTTAAAGTTCTTCTTGATAATGCCTATAAAAATATGAAAACAATCAAACCTGAACCTGAAATGACCGATATTAAATGCGAAAAATGCGGCGCAAATATGGTTATAAGGGAAGGCAGATTCGGTAAATTTTTAGCCTGTTCAAATTATCCGAAATGCAAAAATACAAAACCTTTAAAAGAGGATGAAACCGATATTAAATGCGAAAAATGCGGCGCAAATATGGTTGTAAAATATTCAAAAAAGGGTTCAAAATTCTTAGCCTGCTCAAACTACCCTGATTGTAAAAATACGAAACCGTTTCCTACAGGATTAAAATGTCCCTTGTGCGGAGGAGATTTAATTGAGTATAATGCAAAAAGAGGTAAATTTTTCGGATGCTCAAACTATCCCGATTGTAAATTTACAGTAAGGGGAGAAGTTAAAAATTCAAAATGCCCAAAATGCGGATACACTCTTTTTGTTAAGAAAAAAGACGGATGGCACTGTGCTGCAAAGGGTTGCGATTATATAGAGAATGATGAATAATAAAAATATTTTTTAGAAAGTGTAACAATAAAAGAAATCTTGCAAAATGCTTAATGTAATATAAAAATATGCTGTGGGCATACCTCTTTTAAAAATTCATTAAGAAAAGATATTAATGTATTATCATTATGTGGCAGTCAATGAGATTAAATAAAAAAGGGGAGCTAAAAGCCCCCTTAAATCGTGTTTGTAAGTGAAAATTAAATGTGGAACGGATTTGTGTAGAGAATAATAAGTGCAACAACTAACATATAGATGACAAGAGATTCAATCATAGCAAGACCAATCATCATAAGTGTAAGCAATTTTCCGGACAGTCCGGGATTTCTTGCAGTACCAAGAACAGTTCCGTTAACTGCATGTCCTTGACCTATGCCACCGCCACCTGCGGCAAGGCCTAAACCTATTGCAGCACCCATAGCAACAAACATATAGTACTGTTTTAATACAACAGACGAGCTTCCTGCATCACCTGCAAAAGCCGGTACAGCAGCGGCAATAGCAACAAATGCCATCGCTAAAGTTTTAAAATTTCTCATAACTCCACCTCCTTACAAAAAATCAAAAATTTAAAAAAACTACAATATTAATCTTCGTGCTTGCTTACAGCATCAGCTATATAAAGAGTTGTAAGCAGAGGGAAAATAAAAGCCTGTATCGTTGCGGCAAGAAGAACCAATGCCATGACAGGTAACGGAATAAGCCAAGGCGCTAAGAAGAATAGAACCGCAAGCAGAATATCATCACCTGAAATATTTCCAAATAACCTGACAGATAAAGATAAAATTCTTGCAAAATGACCTATAACCTCGACAGGGAACATTAACGGCATAAGCCACCAAACAGGTCCTAAAAAGTGCTTTATATACCTAAACCCATGAGTTTTTATTCCCAAATATTGATAATAAACAAAAACTATTAATGCCATAGCTATAGTTGTATTCCATGAGGATGTGGGCGGTATAAAGCCGGGAATAAGTTCTACAATATTTGCAAAAAATATAAATATGCCGAGTGTTGCGATTAAAGGAAAATGTTTTGGCGTTTCCTTTTCTCCAAGTATTCCTTCGACAAATTCATAAAGACCGTAAACTACTGCCTCTGTTACATTTTGTATTCCTGTAGGCACAATCTTTAAAGACGCCTTTGCTATCAGTGCAAGAACTATGATGACCAACATTATAAACCATGTAAAAACCAAAAAACCCGGTAATCCGGTAGCGTGAATAATGAAATCTAAAAAACTTGGGGATTCCATGCAACCTCCTTACTCTACATTAACATCTTTTTTAAAATAAGTGATTATCGATACAGCCATTACTGTAATGGGCACTACCGATAAACCTGCAACAATGCCGAGAACATTTAAATGCATTTTGAATAAAGCCCAGATGCTAAATCCAACTACAACATACCTTAAAGAATTTTGTACAAACGAGTACTTGCGATGCTTAATCCATCTTACGGACATAAACTTAATTAAGAACCAGTCCAATATTGAGATTAATGCACCAAAAAAACTACCCAACAAGCATTTAACGCCAAAGAAGAAATAACAAAAAACCGCTATAACAAAATACACTATAAGGAAAAAAATTTCAAGTTTTTTTATCGTTATTTTCATCTTTGTATTTTTTAATACCCCTGTACATATTTTCAAATCCTGCGACTATGCCCATAATTAAAAATATAAAAAAAGCCCAATGGTGTGAGGTATCAAATTTTTTGTCTATCCAAAGGCCAATGCCACCACCTATTAAAATTGAAAAAACAACACTAAATCCAATGCTGCTTGCATTGTATAAATCAAGATAAAATTTCTTATCTTTTTTCATACATAAAGTTTGCCGGATGCTATTTCGCTAAAGACCTTTTCGGCAGCTACGAGGGTATTTTCTATATCTGCGAGTGTGTGCTGCATTGTTATAAAATTTGCCTCAAACTGGGATGGTGGAAGGTATATTCCCTCATTAAGCATACCTATAAAATAACTTTTAAAGAGATTTAAATTACTTTTTTGCACATCTGAATAATTTTCAGGAGTCTTTTCCGTAAAAAATACGGAAAACATAGAGCCTGCTGAATTTCCGCTTAGTGGTATGCCGTATTCTACAGCAAGTCCGATAAGTCTTGATATAAGTTTTTGAGCATTGTATGTAAGGTTATCATAGGGATTTTTTTGCTTTAAAATATCCAAAGTGGCAATTCCTGCTGCCATCGCCACAGGATTTCCGCTTAAAGTTCCCGCTTGATAAACATCTCCCTCAGGAGATATATAGCTCATTATATCTTTATTTGCTCCATAAGCCGCAGCCGGGAATCCTCCGCCTATAACTTTACCAAGTATTGTAATGTCGGGTTTTATGTTATAAATATGCTGAGCGCCTCCATAAGTTAATCTAAATCCACTCATAACCTCATCTATAATTAATAAGCTTCTGTATTTGTCACATATTTCGCGTAATCCTTTTAAAAATCCATCTTTCGGCGTAATTACACCCATATTTCCTGCAACCGGTTCAACTATGATTGCGGCTATTGTATCTGAGTGTTCCTCGAATATTTTTGCTACCGAATCCAAATCATTATATTCAGCAAGGAGAGTGTGTTTTGCAAAATCCAGCGGTACGCCTTTACTGGAAGGTACACCAAATGTGCTTGCTCCGCTGCCTGCACCGACAAGTAACCCGTCTGAATGCCCATGATAACATCCTATAAACTTTAAAATGTTATCCCTTCCGGTTACGCCCCGAGCCAGCCTTATTGCGCTCATAGCCGCCTCTGTTCCTGAGTTTACGAATCTTATGCGCTCTATTGAATCAAAAGCATTAACTATTCTCTTTGCAAGCTCAGTCTCCAAGGAACATGGAGCACCAAAACTTAAACCGTTTTGAGCGGTTTCTATAACTTTTTTTAATACAATGTCGTTTGAATGTCCTACTATTGCAGGACCCCAGCTGTTTACATAATCTATAAATTCATTTCCATCCTCATCATATACTTTTGAGCCTTTTGCCTTTTTTATAAAAAGCGGATCTTCGCCAATTGATTTAAAGGCTCTAACCGGACTGTCAACCCCTCCGATTATATATTCTTTTGCTTCCTTAAATAGTTCTTTGCTTTTTTCAAACATTATTCTCTCCGACAAGGCATTTTAAATAAAACTTCTAAAAATTTCTTCACCTTCGATTCCCAAATCCCCTACTGCTCTTTCCGGATGAGGCATAAGACCAAAAATATTACCGTTTTTGTTGCATATTCCGGCGATATTTTTTATAGAACCGTTGGGATTAAATTCTTCATTTGTGTTGGCGTATTTTGATGAATATCTTAAAACTATCATACTGTTGTCTTCTAAGGTTTTAAGTTCGTCATTGCTACAAAAATAGTTTCCGTCACCATGAGCAATAGGCAGTTTTAGTATGTTTTTCTCTACCTTCTGAGTAAAAAAACAGTTACTTTCTTCTTTTTTAAGATAAACCTCTTTATGTATAAATCTTAAATTTTTATTTTTAAGCAATGTCCCCGGCAGAAGATGCGATTCTGTTAAAATCTGAAAACCGTTGCATATGCCTATAATTTTTCCTCCATATTTTGCAAACTCTTTAACTGCCTGCATAATAGGAGAAAATTTTGCCAAAACGCCTGAACGAAGATAGTCGCCGTAAGAAAATCCGCCCGGTAAAATAACTATGTCAAATCCTTTTAAAGTTGTTTCTTCATACCATACGAATTCCGATTTTGCGCCTACGGCATCGCATGCATATTTACAGTCCATATCGCAATTTGTTCCTAAGAAACGAATAATTGCAGTTTTCAAGATTCTTTTACCTCATAATCTTCTATCACATCGTTTGATAAAATATTTTTTGCAAGTTTTTCAATCATATCTTTATCATCTGTTTCTGTTTCTATTTCAAAATATTTCCCGACTCTTATGTTTTTTATCTCTTTATTTAAATAATTTTCAGCAACTTTTTTTATAGCTTTACCTTGTGGGTCTAAAATAGCCTTTTTTGGTTTTACTATAACGGTATATTTCATCTTATATCCTGGATATTTTCATCATAATTTTTTCGTAGCCTTCTATTAAATCACCCAAATCCTTTCTAAACCTGTCTTTATCCAAAACTTCGCCAGTCTCTTTATCCCACAGCCTTGAACCATCAGGTGTAAACTCATCTCCAACAAGCAAATTGCCTTCGTTATCAAAACCAAACTCTATCTTAAAATCAACAAGCAGAATGCCGGCTTTATCGAATCTCTCTTTTAAACAATCGTTAACCTTGTAGGCAATCTCTTTCATTTTTGCAAGCGTATCTTCATCTGCCCACTTAAATACCCTTATATGATTTTCATTAATCATAGGGTCATCAAGCTCATCGCTTTTATAGAAAAACTCTAAAATTGGCTCTGGCAACTTTTCTCCCATCTTTAAACCCAATCTCTTTGCTA
>JAMOPP010000092.1 GCA_027064405.1 Desulfurellales bacterium | reverse complement strand
CTTTATAGTTTCTAATACCTGAGTATGCTTGCCAATAGGCGTTGTATAACTCTTCCCCGTATTTTTTAGGACCGGCTCCATAACTAACCTTTACGTTCCAAGCAAGGCGCCACACTTGCTTGCGGGACTTTACCCAGCTCATAGTTTCCTATGAGAGCAGACTATATCTTCATCTCTTTTATTAGAGATGGAGGGCTTTTCGAGAGGCAGTCGCTTCCTCTCTACTCCCGTGCGGGATAGTCGTTACACCTTCCTTGCATAAGCAAGGCTTGGCTCGGGATTACCCTCAGCCTTACCTGTTAGGGCTTCCCCCGAATTAACCCTCTTTGCTTTGCCCGTCGCCGGACAAAGGGGCTATGCTGTTAACCCAAAGGTATACGGTTTACTTTTTTGTCTTAAATCCGGAGCCAGTTCTTTTATTTTGTTTACTTGTTCCGGGTCATTCAAATCTTCAATGATAATCCCACGCTCTTCAAACTCTTGTTTAAAATAAAAGTAGGAATTTAAACAGTGCTTTAGTTTTGAAGGCGCCACCCTTCTTCTGCCCTTTCGGACAGGTTCGGACCATCTCTTCATCCTCGGCTTTACCCGTTAGGAGCCCTGTGTTTCGAGCAACCGGTCGCTTGTTGCCCTACTTCCTTACGGAATGGTCTCTACACCTTCCTTGCATAAGCAAGGCTTGGCTCGGGATTACCCTCAGCTTTACCTGTTAGGGCTTCCCCGAATTAACAGGGTTTTCCAGTAGAACATTTCTGTTCTACGACGGCCACTGTTTATACTTTAAGCAGCTTTTTGACCGTCGATGCCTTTTTCAAAGGTATTTATTTTATTTGTATCGCCACTAGCGTTAGCTATTAATCTGTCTTCGCAAACAGTTGTGAAGGACGCCACTCCTTCTCCACCCTTTCGGGCGGTGTCGGACCATATCTTTACCCTCAGCTTTACCTGTTAGGGTAGAGGGTGTTTCGGAAAGTCAGACGCTTACTTTCCTACTTCCCGTACGGGAATGGTCTCTGCACCTTCCTTGTATTCCCATATAAAATTACCAGCTGTTTTTCTTTTCTTTTTTAAAACCTTACAAATATTTTGAGCTTGTATTCCTGTTATTTTACTCGCCTCTCTAATTGACGAGTAGACTGCAATTTTTTCTCCTGATAAAGTTTTCTGTATTACAGCTTTACTTGTCTGAGTTGGGTCTGACAATCCAAGTGCAATTGCGTGCCTCGTGTTTTCTTGTGCAGTTACCCACTCTAAATTATTCAAAGCGTTATTAGTTTTAACACCATCTTTGTGATTAACTTGTGGCTTATTATCAGGATTTGGGATAAAGGCTTCTGCTAATAGCCTGTGTATAAAACAATTTTTACGTTTTTTGGTCTTTCTGTTCACACACGTAACTAGCAAGTAACCAGTTCCTCTATCTAACACAGGCTTTAACTCTGTCCATTTATCCCACACTTTATTTGTTTTAGGTTTATATCTTGAAAATACTTTTCCGTCTTCTCTTATTTTATACTCTGGAAAATTTGGTATTATTTTTTCTTTCAATTTTTCTCCTTTTGGGAACACAAGGCTTGGCTCAGGATTGGCATATGCTAGCAAACACTAGCACTTAGCTTTCCCTGAATTAACCCTCATTATTACGCACAGATTTCTCTGTGCGACCCCCGAAAATCAAGGGCACTGTAGTCAGCCGTGGCGATAACATACCCATCAGGTGCTATCAACATCTTCTTCACAAAACTCGCATACTTACTTTTAGATGGTATCGTCTGCAGGTTAATCATACCACTCGAACTCAATCTGCCGGAAATCGTACCCGTCTGATTAAAGTCTGCGAATATTCTAAAATCACCTGGTGCAACTTCAATACTATCCTGTGCCATAATTTTTATATAAGAGTTGAGGATTTTAGTTGCCAGTGTGTACTCACTGATGGCGACTATTGCTTCTCTTTTATCCTCCGGAATGTTTTCATCCGCCATCCAGGTATTGAGACTCTCTTGGTCAGCACTCGGAAGTTTTGTTTTCTTGCTGTGTTTAATAGGTGGCAAATCCATTAATTCAAAAAACAATAGATATTTTTGTTTAGGCGAATTTGGATTAAATTCTTCTATAAATTCTTCCCAGTTTTCTTTTTTGTTTTTATGCGTCTCATTATATTTTTGTAACTTCTGTTCCGCCCAGACTCTCTGTGCCAGTTTAATCCATTTATTATTCAGCATTGTTTCTTTATCTTTTTTTATAAAGCCTGACAGTTCCTCAAGAAATTTAGAAGCAGCCTCTCTGTCTACACGAATACCATTCATTTTCAGTTTCAATAAATCGACTGCTATTTCCTGGAATTCTTTGTTAAGCGTTGGAAATTCTTTGTCAATCTTCGGTTTGAGTTCATTGTATGCTAACCAGGTAGCGTGTACATCTAGGTTGTTGTACGTTGCAACGGTTTCTAACGGGTACCTTTCTAAGAACCTTTGGTCAACGTCGGCATCATATTCGCCTAACCATTTGAATGTTATTTCTTTTAATCCTATTGACGGACGCTCTGTACTGTTTTGCAGCAAATAGGCCATTAACATTGTGTCCGTCAATTTAAGATTATCAATTAACGGTTCGTGTCTCTCCGTAAATAGGCGACCACGCATAATATAATGAACAATAAAAGCGGTATCAAATGCTGTAAAGTTGTGTCCAATAATCTCTCCTTCATACTTTTTAAAAAATCTTCCGAGAATATCTATAAATTTTTCTTCAGTGTTTTTGTTATGGTACCTGTAATTAATTGCAAAGCAGTATGCCTCTCCCGGCTTAGGACTAAGAGATAGAGTTAACATCTCATCGGCATACCACCGTAACCCTGTTGTTTCTATATCACAGGTTAACTGCGGCTCATAAAATAGTTTCACCAGGACTTCATAAGCTTCGTCGGGGTCTGTCAGAATTTTGTTTATTTTTAAAATGTCTGAAACTTTTTCTTCACTATTTATTTCTTCGCCGTCAATCAGAGGTTTAATAACAGACAAACCTCTTACAACTTCTTTTAATTTATTTGGATATTTGTTTAAAAGAATCGGATTTAAAAACCCGCAAATTTTATATTCTGAAAAATCAAGTTCAAGTTTTTCTTTTGAGTTTTTAAAAACTGTTCCATTTAAAGTTCTTCCAAAATATAAAGTGAATTTTTTATTATCAGTCAGTGCCTGCCAAAAAGCAGAGATACCGACTGCAATTACTTTGATACCCATTGTTTCTACATACTGATGTATTTTTATCAGGTATTCCGTGAGCTCGCTTTTATTATAACTTGATTTACCTGGGTCTGGTATCCCGGCAAAAGCTACTTCTTCAGGTTTTAACTTAGCAGGTGTCAGCACTTTTGCATTGAGGAAAAAAGCTCTATTAGGATTACAGATTTTTTCCGGCAGTATAATAAGTGCTGAAGGTTCTGCTTGTTGTGACAGTGTAAATATTGTCATATTATTCTCCTTTTATTTTATTTAAAACGTAACAACAAATTGTCAAAGAACTTCTGTAATTATAACAGAATGTCAAACGAGTGACAAATATTGCAGCTCAAATATAGTATCTTTTCCTTTTTTCCACCAGTCTAAAACTTTCTGTTTTGTTCTTTTTCCGTTGAGTAAATTTTCAATAATAAGAACTTTATTTTTTTCATCATACTCGACAGGTTTAAAGTCCACAAATAATCTCAATAGCTGTTTCATATCTTATCCAATCCTGTGTCTTTTATTCCGTTAACATAGCCTGCTTTTTTAAGTTTCTCTTGCATTTCTTTTTTTAATTTTTGTTTTAGCTGAGCACGCAGAGCTACTTCTTGAATTTTATTTATTTCTGTTTTTTTAGGTCTCGCCATACCAAATCCTTTCAAAATGTTTCACGATGTTTCACGCCCTAAATCCCGGGCTTTCATTGCATTTATGCAATAGGTGTAAAAAACCATCAGGTTGTTTTCCTATCTATAGAGTTATATCTCTTGTTTATTTTTGTACAGTTCTTTATGTCAGGCGAAATTTTTTAGAAACTTTTCAGCTTCTGAAAAGTCCAATATAAAAAATTTATGGTACATAGACTTGAATTGGTATCTTCTTGAAATTTTTAAAATATTTTTTCTTTCCAGTCTAATACAAGCATCTCGAGCGCTAGGCCAAGATAGGCCTGCCCGTTTTGCCAAGTCTTGATACGTTCCTTCAAAACCTTTTGGATACTGTTGCAAGGTTTTGACAATTCTAATTTGTGCTGTTGGTTTCATATCAAACCTCCTCAAAAAATTTAAAGAAAGGAAAATTCATAAATATTTTTTCTCCATCAAATTCTACGCAGTTAATCTCACCATCTTCGTCTGGACGAATAGTATCTCCGTCTTTAGAAAGATAATCGCCATAATAGTTTTCTGCGTATACAACTGTTAGAATTTCTCCTGCTTTTACTTGCGGATACAATAGAACTTTTTTCAGTTCTATAATAGCTGCTTTAATTTCTGTTTCAGAAAGATACCCATCTAATTTTTGTGTACCATTTTCGGAAATAAGTTCATAGTTATTAACATAGAATATATCTTGTTTGCATTTATATTGTTGCCCTTTTCTAATTGTTTTCATACCAAATCCTTTTAAAATGTTTCACGATGTTTCACGCCCTAAATCTCGGGCTTTTCTTAAGTTTGTATAGTAGGTGTAAAAAAACCATCAGGTTGTTTTCCTATCTATAGAGTTATATCTCTTGTCTGTTCCTGTATAGTTCCTTATGTCACAGCAAATTCCTGCCAGTCTCTGTCAGTATTTTGCCAAAGCTGTCAGCTTCTTCTTTGTCTACTCTGAACTCTTTGAAACGAGGGAAGTCAATGAATGGTTTTCCTTCGCTATCGACTGACACGTCTGTGAAATTCACCTCTATAATTTTACCTTTTAGTTTCTCAAAAGGCAAGGCTCTGACATCGTCTGGCAATCCGCTGCCAACTTTTATAATTTCCCCGTCACTGGTTTGGCAAACCAATGCGCCTATTTGATTTTCATATTTAGTACCTTTGATGCCGTATTCAAAATCTATAACTTTTAAAGAAGCAGAATATACTGCTTTCATCTTTAACCAGAATTTGCTTCTCTTAGCCTCGTAGAGGCCGTTTAATAGTTTTAGCATTAATCCCTCTTTACCTTCCGCTTTCGTTGCATAGAAGGCTTCGTAGAGCTTCTCAGAGCTATTTATGATATATGCTTGCACAATTGTTATTTTCTTGCTGGTATTTTTATGTGATATGCTGTCAAGCATTTGTCTTCTTTCTTTATATGTTGTTTTGCAAATCCCTTTGTCATAGTCTGCAATAGGGATAATATCAAAAATATGATAGGTTAAATCTGTATCTACAATGTCCGGCCTTTTAAACATTAGTTTTCTGATAATGCCTGACGTCTTTGTTCTTATTGAAGCTAGAGCTTCACCGTCAATCAATACATTGTCTAGTCCAAACTTATTTATAAATTTTAATAAAGCCGTTTTCAAAGTTTGTGGATACACTACTTTGTTATTGTAAGTTCTGAACTCTATTTGTCCGTCCCTAACAAACGCTGCCAGTCTAACGCCATCCAGTTTTTCTTCAACTGCAATAGGAAAGGCAAGCTCTTGCCCTTGATACGCTTCTGCTTTCATTAGGTTGGTAGTCTCGATAAACTTATAACCTAAGGCTTTGTTTACTAATTTAGCTTTAATACCTAGCCTGAACGTTTGAGTAATGATTGCTTCGTAAAGTTCTTGTTCTTTTTTAGAACAGCTTTGCAAGAACTTAATGGCTTCGTCAATCGTTGCGTGTGAGCGGCTGTTGTTTGCCAAGTAGTTTGCAAGAGAAATAAATTCACTTGCTTTATGTTTAATTGGTTCGTCCTTTGTTTTTCTTTCGTAGTCCAGGCTTCTAATATTAAGCGGCGTGTCTATAACAATTTTTAACAGCTGCATAAATTCTTTGTTGTCTTTGTGCTTTTGAATAAATGCAATTTTTTCGTTTGTACTTGAAATGTTTTTTAAATCTTCTAAAAGTAGTATTGGGTCTCTCATTTTATATCCTCCCAGTTTTGTTCCATTTCTAGTTTTAGTTTGTCAACAGAAAAATATGGCTCGAAAATTCTGTGCCAGTCAATTGCATATAATTCACAAAAATGTTTTTCAGGATTGTCTTTTATTTTCTGTCGGGCCTCTTGCTCTGAGGCAGCATAGGCAGAGAAACTCATCTCTCCTATTTCTGTTTCAACAGAGAAAATGAAATCTTTCATTTTTTATCCTTTTCTGATAAAGCTTCATCAAGTTTTTTGTTCAATAGTTTGAAAGCTTTCTGTGTTACTTTTGGTAACTCTTTGTCCAGCTTGAGTTCTTTAGCTGCTTCAACTCCTGCATAAATGTAAACAAGTTTGCTACTAGGTGTTACGATACTCAACAATGTAAAAATAAGAGTGGCACTGCCAAGAATTTTAAAACCTTTTAAAGTAAATTGTTTTTTCTTTTTTCTTATTTCTTCTCCTTCTTCATAGCAAAGACCTTCAATTTCACATAGGAAAATAGGTACTGCAAAAGGCCAGAATAAAGTAAAAGCAATGCTCGCCCCTACCATTAAAGATAAAAAGTCATTAAAATTGTCTAATAAATCGGCTAAATAAACTAGCCAAACAATCTCTGTCATAGCTCGCCTCCTGCTTTAATCATATCTTCAACGAATGCTTTTTCGTAGCTAGGATTTTTCATAGCCCCCTCTAGTAAATTGTAAAAATCTTTCAACCTCTGATAATCGTTGACAGCTTTTTGGTATTCGATTTCCAGCTCTTGCCATTGCTTGTCATTTTCTTTCAACTCTGCTATAACTTTATCCATAGCTGTTCTGTCTTTTGGGTTCTCTTGTTTCCACTGTAAATACGAAGTTGTTTCTTTTCTGCTTAGTGTAAGTTTTAAATCTGCAACTTTAGTTCTTCTGCTGCTTAGTTCCTGTACTAATTCTACTAATTTTCCTACCATTTTAAACTCCTTTGATTTGTTTAATGATGCTTTCCCACTCTGCTCTTTCATACCTTTCAACTTTGTCTCCGTATTTTAACGCAATTCTTCTAAGGTTGTCAACCCTTTCGTTGGTGTTTTTTCTGAGGACGCCTCCCCATAAGAAGTCTATAAAAACTGATTCCTGTTTTTCTGCATTGTCTCTGCGCAACCTTCCGACAGTCTGTTCGAGACTTTCTTTTGTGTGTGTATGTAAATTTAAAATTGTATCTAACCTGTGGATACTAATTCCTTTTTGCAGGATAACGCCGGAAATTATGAAATCTAATTTCCTTGCCTGAAAATTATCTATAATTTGTTTTCTTTGTTTGGCTGGAGTCTTTGAATCAATAATTGCAACTGAATATCCACGGGTTTTTAATGCTTCTGCATAAGCGCTTTTTAAATCTTGATAGTTGATATAAAGCAAAGGCGCTCTGTTTCTTTTTAAAACACTCTCTGCTGTATCCAGAACTAATTTCATAAAGTCCGGTCTCAAATAATTGTATATAAAAATTTTTGAAAACGCCTCCTCTCCCACTAACCAGTCTGCGTTCATACCTGTATTTACAAGCAAATGCTTTACAAGTACCGGTTTTTCTTTTGCACCTTTTATTATGTTGTGTCCAAAAGTTTCGTGTAATAATTCTGTCAAACCGTCACTACGAGTAGGCGTTGCCGTCAGTCCTAATCTGTATAAGCTTGGCAACTCAGTGACAAGCTCTGTAAAAACTTTGGCACCGATTGTATGTGCTTCGTCAACGACTACCAGTCCTATTTCATTTTTTAAAATTTCTAGTAAGTTCCTGTTCAAATTTAAAAATTGAAATGTAGTAATGTTCACATCTGCAATTCTGTTCTTAGTGTCTTTATTTAAAATTTGAAAGTCCCCTTCAGATACATTTTGTTGGAACTCTCCGTACATTTGTCTGACTAAATTATCTCTGTCTGTAATAATAAGAGTTTTTTGTTTAAGTTTTTCCACTATAAAAGGAATAACAAAACTTTTTCCAAAGCTTGTTTCTGCATTTAAAATCCCTGCCCCGTCTTGAGAATTTTGTAGCAATGAAACTACTTTGTCTATGACCGGTTCTTGATATTCATAAGGTTTGAATTTTGGATTTAATTTAAAAGGCTGTTCCAAGGTTTTACCTGTTCTTAAATCTTCAAGTTCAAAGCTTGTATATTTTTTTAGTTTTTGAATTGAGCGAGGAAATAATAATGTGCCTCTGTCTGATACTTGTACAGATGTAACTCTTTCAAAACCGTTAGGGCCTAGCGGCCTATTATATGTATAGTATTTAATCAGGTGATGATACTCTCTTGGTAGCTCTATCATTCCGTGTAATTTAGCTTTCATTTATTTTCCTTTCTAATTCCTTTTTTGCCTCTTCTAGCTTTTGGATTATAGAAAATTCTCTGGTTTTATATAGTTCAATAATAATTAATTCTAATTGTTTCAGTGAAGTCTTTAAATTGTCGTGCATTGTTGCCTCCTTTAAATTAATTGTTCGTCTTTTAGTTTGGGAAGTTTAATTCTGTTTACCACTTCAATGTCGTATTTTTCCTTGAAGTTTGTATAAGGAAAATCAGAAACTAAAAACAGATAAACGTTTTCTTGTTTTGCTTTGGCAATTATATACCTTAAAAGCTGTGCACTGAATTTTAAGTTTAATGCAGGCTCTAGCCCTACGTTATAAATTACATTGATAATATTTAGCCTGACAGGTTCTTTATCTTCAAAAGAGTTTGAAAAATATTCTACAAAATCAATACCCTGCAAAAGTTGATAATCGGCACTGATAAAGTTTTGAATATAAGTTATCAAGTTCCCACCAAAACCTTCAACATAGACTGTGGGTTTTTGCTCGGCTTTGACAAGCTCTTTAAAGAACATTTCATTTCTTGTTTTTTGTGCAACGGTTTCTTGTAAAGGGCTTTCCCAGCTGCCAGGAAAGCCTAAGTATCTTAAGACGTTCATTGCAGTTCCTTTAATAAATTTTTGTTAAATTCAATTGCCTTTATAATTTCTGTCATTCTAACTGTAAGTTTTTGATACTCTTCTTTGTATTCCGGTTTTCCAAAAATTTCAGTGCTTTTAGTTGAAAGTTTTTCCAACAATGTTGTGCTCAGCTTTATTCTTTTTTTTAGGGCGTCTTTCCATTTAAGGTCGGCCCATTCTTTCGAGTTGACCCCATATAAATATTCTGACGGTTTCATCTTAACTCCTTTTGTCAAACAAACCAAACTGAATTGGTATGGTTTCTTGAATAAGAATTCTTGACAGTTTTATTTTCAGTTCGTCAATAGTTCCGTTGTTTTCTACTGTGTATTTTGTTTTTAATTTATCAGCTTGCTCTGTTATGTGCTGGTCGTTTTTACTTACGTCTCTTATAAGTTTGATAGTAATTACCTGCCCGTGTAACGCTTCTTCAAAAAAGTCTATTTCAGACTGCAGCCGTACATCAGAAATGATAGCATCAGAATTTTTAATTTTTCTATATGCTATGCTTGTCCAAATATATTCAGAATTAAAAAGTTTTTTCATTCCTTGTCCGACGTCTTGCAAAATCTGTCTGATTGTTTTTCCGTTCAGTTTAAATTTGTCATCTTCTTTTAGTTCTTCCAGCTCCTCTCTTGTTAGCCCTGTAATTTGGCTGACTATTTCTTTTATAGGGTCTGCCAGAGCTATTCTTTGATAGCCTGTCAATTCTTGTATAATAGCTGCACTTGTATCTTTTCCAGTTCTTTTATTCCCCACTAATAGTATCAGCATCTAACACCTCCAGAAGAATAGTTAATGTTGTTAAGTATTTTACTCTACTTTCTTCGTTTGTATTTCTAATTACTTCTAACAAGTCAAACAAGTATTCAATTTCAACTTCTTCTGTTTCTTCAATTATCATAATAAGAGGTTCAAGTAATTCCATTGAAACAGTTTTTATAAAGTCAAAGACAGCAATAGGGCTGCCTTCTAAAAATAGAGCTGCTTTAATTTTGGCAGGTAGTTCAATGTACTCGCGTAATAATTCATCAGATATATGGTATGCCTCTGTAAATGTTTCTGCTTTTGTGTTTACATCTTTTATATCTATGAATTTTTCTCTAAGTTCCGGTGTTATTTCTATTTTTAATTCTTTGTATGCTTTTTCTTTTGCTTGTCCAAGTTTCATAATTAACTCCTTTTCTTTGTAATTTGATATTTTAGAATTTTACTTTTTTTACATGCGTCTATTTTTACATCTAGTCCTGTCTTCCCGAAAATTGAAAATGCAATGCTTAAGACTGAGTGCTTTTTGTCGTTTAATAGACAATCGATAGCACGGAAATATGCTTCAATATTATTTTCCCCTTTTTCGTAGAGGATTATTTGCTTTTCTTTTTTAAACATCGTTTATCTCTTTAAGTAAGTCTAGCAATTCGTAGTGTCCGAACGTATCTAAAAACTCTTCCCAATCTAATTCAAATTCCCCAGTGGCGACACAGTCATAATCAACATCGTAGCCATCTCGACTATACGCTTTGCACCTTCCGTACTCAATAATAATCGAATACTGTTTGCTGGATAAAAAGGCATCAAGAACTTCTTCTGCGTGCTCTATAATTTCATCCCATACTTCATCATAGCTGTTTGCTGATAGCCAAATTCTTTTCATTTTAAGCTCCTTTTATTTTTTGTGTTCAATTTTTACAGATTGTTCCGGTAGCTTATCGGTGACCTTTACATCGAAGCTTGGCAAGATTGCCTGCGGCCTGAATATAATTTTATGGTAATAGGCTGAAACATTTTTAGCCTCTAGTTGTTCTACAAAATAGGCTGTATTGTCGGACAGTCCAAAATAGTCTTTGATATATTTATTTGGCCCCACTTTGCAAGTCACTTCAAGTTGCTTATCATAATTGTCGCTTTCTATGCTGCAGTATCCTCTAATTTCTAAAAGATACTTGTCTGTTATACCGTTAAAAAATACCACTCTTCTTAAAACTTGAAAATTATCTGCTTTATACGACAGATTATATGAAACTTTTTCTGATTCTCTACTGCACCCAGAAAATAAACTTGCTAATACTAAACCTAAAATAATAATTTTTTTCTTCATTTTAAAACTCCTTTCAATTTCCATAAAATACATAGCAGCCATTGGCACCTTTTTGACAATTCTTCTACCGGTTTTACCTTTTGGTTGAGAATTAAATTCAACTTTTCTTTTCTTGAAATTTTTATAGGATTGCTCCATCTTTTATCATCCATTGAATATGGATGGTCACGATTGTAATTAGTTGTCCATTGAGTGCCACAGAATTTAAAAATAAATGGCTTTCTTTTTCCTCGTTTGTTTTTAAAGGCGAAGCCTTTGTTCAAAAGTTTAAGTCGTTCCTGTTGTGTCATTATTTACTCCTCTAAAGTTTTTAGTTTTTTAACCGAGCCGTCGCTGTTGAACCAAAACTTTACCACAACATTTTTATCTCTGTCTACCACAACCGCTTGATTATTTTCCAGTCTTATGTAGTGTAGTCCTCGCCCTCCGATGAAATCATTGTCGCTTACACTTACCCTTTCCTTAAAACATTTTTGAGCATATTCCATACACTTTTTTAGTCTGTCATTCATTTTGCCTCCTTTAACTTTCATA